>NZ_JBKGFP010000033.1:0-5577 GCF_046557535.1 Pseudomonas sp. S1(2024) | reverse complement strand
GCGAAAAGAATGAGTTAGTGTGGGGGTGATAGGGTATTGTGGGGGGGGGATTTTTTTCCCCCCGACGGGCTGCAAAGCAGCCCCAAAGGCATTTTTGTATACAAAAATCCTTGATCCATGGCATCCAATAGACAAAACGCATGGCCTTGACCGTGCCTTTTGCGCTGGCGTCTGAGAAAATGCCCGCACTATTTTTCCGGATGCCGACATGACTGCCCTGAAGAACGATCGTTTCCTGCGTGCACTGCTCAAGCAACCCGTAGACGTCACCCCAGTGTGGATGATGCGCCAGGCCGGCCGCTACCTGCCGGAGTACCGCGCCAGCCGCGCCAAGGCCGGTGACTTCATGAGCCTGTGCATGAACCCGCAGTTCGCCTGCGAGGTCACCCTGCAGCCGCTGGACCGCTACCCGCTGGACGCGGCGATCCTGTTCTCGGACATCCTGACCATCCCCGATGCCATGGGCCTGGGCCTGTACTTCGAAAGCGGCGAAGGCCCGCGCTTCAAGAAGGTCATCAGCACCCCGGCCGACATCGAAGCGCTGCCGATCCCCGACCCGCAGAAAGACCTCGGCTACGTGATGGACGCGGTCAGCACCATCCGCCGTGAGCTCAACGGCCGCGTGCCGCTGATCGGCTTCTCCGGCAGCCCGTGGACCCTGGCCACCTACATGGTCGAAGGCGGCTCGTCGAAGGACTTCCGCAAGACCAAGGCCATGGCCTACGACAATCCGCAGGCCCTGCACCTGCTGCTGGACAAGCTGGCCCAGTCGGTCACCAGCTACCTCAACGGCCAGATCCTCGCTGGTGCCCAGGCCGTGCAGATTTTCGACACCTGGGGCGGTAACCTGTCGGCGGCGGCTTACCAGGAGTTCTCCCTGGCCTACATGCGCAAGATCGTCAGCGGGCTGATCCGCGAGCACGAGGGGCGCAAGGTGCCGGTGATCCTGTTCACCAAGAACGGCGGCCTGTGGCTGGAAAGCATCGCCGAAGCCGGTGCCGACGCGCTGGGCCTGGACTGGACCTGCGAGATCGGCGATGCCCGCCGCCGCGTGGGTGACAAGGTGGCGCTGCAGGGCAACATGGACCCGACCGTGCTGTACGCCAAGCCCGAGGCCATCCGCAAGGAAGTGGCGCGCATCCTGGCCAGCTATGGCCACGGCACAGGCCATGTGTTCAACCTGGGCCACGGCATCACACCGGAAGTCGACCCGGAGCACGCTGGCGTGTTCATCAACGCCGTGCATGAGCTGTCGGCGCAATACCATCAGTGAGTCGATCGCTGAACACGAAGCCCGGCCATGTGTCGGGCTTTTTGTTCATTAAGTTTTAATTCAGCGATCGTCGTTAATCTGGTCCCATCGAAACCGAAGCAGGACCTGATCCTCATGAAAGCACGTTACATTGCGATGATTCTTGCCCCCTTGTTCAGCACTGCCGCCCTGGCTGCCGGCTACACCGGCCCCGGCGCCCAGTCGGTCACCACCGTAGCTGCGGCCAACGATGCTGCCGACGACACCCCAGTGGTGCTGCAAGGCTTCGTGACCAAGAAGATCAACAACGACGACAAGTACGAGTTCAAGGACAACACCGGCACCATCACCGTGGAAATCGATGATGAAGACCTGCCGCCGACGCAGTTCAACGACAAGACCAAGGTCAAGCTGACCGGTGAGGTGGAGAAGCACCTGATGAGCCGGGAAGTGGATGTGGATATGGTCGAGATCATCAACTGATCCGACGGCAAGTTCGCGGGCACGCCCGCTCCCACAGGTATGGCGGTGGCTTCAGGTGAGGTGCCGTCCCTGTGGGAGCGGGCGTGCCCGCGAATGTTTCACACCGATTTCGGTGGTAGCCTGCTCAGGTGCAGCGCCACCAGCAACGCCACCGCCAGCAGGCTGCCAATGAACAGCCCGATGCCATTCCAGCCCCACTGGTGCCAGAACACCCCGCCCGCCGTACCGGCCACACTCGACCCGGCGTAATAGCTGAACAGGTACAACGACGACGCCTGTCCCTTGGCCTTCAGAGCCCTGCGGCCGATCCAGCTGCTGGCCACCGAGTGCGCGCCAAAAAAGCCGAAGGTGAACACCAGCATACCGACGATCACCATCACCAGAGGGCTGGCCAGGGTCATCAGCAAGCCCCCTGCCATGACCACGATACTGGCCCAGAACACTTTGCGCCGGCCCAGTTTGTCAGCCAGTGCACCGACCTGCGCCGAGCTGTAGATGCCCGACAGGTAGACCACCGACAGCAAGCCGACCAGCGCCTGGTTCATGTGATAGGGCTCGGCCAGCAGGCGGTAGCCGATGTAGTTGAACAGGGTGACGAAGGCGCCCATCAGCAGGAAGGCTTCGAGGAACAGCCAGGGCAGGCCGGCATCCCTGAAGTGCATGACGAAGCCATCCAGCAGGCTGCGTGGGTTCATCGCCTGCGAGCGGAAATTGCGCGACTCGGGCAGCACCTTCCAGAACACCAGCGCCGCCACCACGGCCAGGCCGCCGATGGTCAGCATCGCCGTGTGCCAGCTGACGAAATCGATCAGCACGCCGGTGATCAGGCGCCCGCTCATGCCGCCAATGGCGTTGCCGCCGATGTACAGGCCCATGGCCAGGCCAATGTGCTGCGGGTGGATCTCTTCGCTCAGGTAGGTCATTGCCACCGCCGCCAGGCCGCTCAGCGACAGGCCGACCAAGGCGCGGGTGGCCAGTACCAGTTCCCAGCTCGGCATCACCGCGCTTGCCAAGGTGGAAAGGGCGGCGCAGACCAGGGCAAACACCATCACCGGCTTGCGCCCGATGCGGTCAGAGATAGGGCCGGTGATCAGCAGGCCGAACGCCAGCATGGCTGTGGAGACCGACAGCACCAGGCTGCTCTGCGCCGCATTGATGGCAAATTCCTTCGACAGCAACGGCATCATCGGCTGCACGCAGTACAGCAGGGCGAAGGTGGCGAAGCCGCCGCTGAATAGCGCCAGCACGGTCTTCATGAAGGCGGGGGTGCCTTTTTCGATCCACATTTCGTTCAGCGGGGCAGGTTCGGGTTCGGCGGGAAGGGGAGCTACAGCAGTTTTCACGGGGGGGAACCTCTGGCGCAATGAAAAAAAGCATATAGCTGGCTAATGATTAGATCCAATATATTGTTCGACCTATTTGAGATGTTTTACGACCTGTTCGGAGCCGATCATGGAACTGCGCCATTTGCGTTACTTCATCGCCGTGGCCGAAGAGCTGCATTTTGGCCGCGCCGCCCAGCAGCTGGGCATTTCGCAGCCGCCCTTGAGTCAGCAGATCCAGGCGCTGGAGCAGGAACTGGGGGCCCGTCTGTTCGAGCGTACCAACCGTCGGGTCGAGCTGAGCGAGGCGGGGCGGTTGTTCCTCGAGGAAGCCCGCCAAGTGCTGGCGCAGGTGGAAAAGGCCGCCGATGTCGCCCGGCGTGCGCAGTTGGGGGAGCTGGGGGAGATGAAGATCGGCTTTACCTCCTCGGCACCGTTCACCTCGAAGATCCCCAAGGCCATCCACGCGTTTCGCCAGCGCTTCCCGGCGGTGCACCTGAACCTCAAGGAAATGAGCAGTCGCGACGTGGCAGAAGGGGTGTTCGACGAGTCCATCGAGGTCGGGCTGATGCGGCCGATGCCGCTGCCGGAAGGGCTGGTGGCCACCGAGTTGTTTCGCGAGCCGCTGGTGGCAGTGATCAATGCCTCGCATCCATTGGTCGAAGGCACGGGGCATGGCGTGCACATGGCCGCGCTGGCCCATGAGCCGTTCGTGTTCTTCCCGCGCAGCTATGGCAGCGGGTTGCACGCACAGTTGCTGAGCCTGGCGCGCCAGGCGGGTTTCAGCCCGCATTTTGCCCAGGAGGCGGGGGAGGCGATGACCATCATCGGGCTGGTATCGGCAGGGCTTGGGGTATCGGTGCTGCCGGCGTCGTTCCAGCGCATGCGCATCGAGGGGGTGGTCTATCGTACGCTGCTGGATGAAGGGGCGATGTCGGCGGTGTGGCTGGTGCAGCGCGAGCATGGTGGGTCGGCGATGGCACGGGCATTTGCCGAGTTGCTCACGGGGCAGGTGGCTGGCGGGGGCAGTGTAGTTGCCTGATCGGGCCCTATCGCCGGCAAGCCAGCTCCCACAGGGGACGCGCTTGGCTTGTCGGCGATAGGGCCAGGGCAGGCAGCACAAGGCTGTTGTTCCGGGCAAATGGCACTGGTCATTGCCGCAGCGGCGCCACATACTCGGGCATTCGTTGATACACGGAGGTCAATCATGCGGCGCGTGGTGTTCAATCAGAAAGGTGGTGTGGGCAAGTCGAGCATCGCTTGCAACCTGGCGGCTGTGAGCGCCAGCGAAGGTTATCGGACCCTGCTGATCGACCTGGATGCCCAGGCCAACTCGACCCAGTACCTGACTGGCCTGACCGGCGACGATATCCCCATGGGCATCGCCGACTTCTTCAAGCAAAGCCTGTCCAGCGGGCCGTTCAGCAAGAAGAACCAGGTCGATATCTACGAAACCCCGTTCGACAACCTGCATGTGGTCACCGCCACGGCCGAGCTGGCCGATCTGCAGCCGAAGCTTGAGGCGAAGCACAAGATCAACAAGCTGCGTAAGTTGCTCGACGAACTGGACGAGGACTACGAGCGCATTTACATCGATACCCCGCCAGCGCTGAACTTCTATGCGGTTTCCGCACTGATCGCCGCCGATCGCGTGCTGATTCCTTTCGACTGCGACAGCTTCTCGCGCCAGGCCCTGTATGGCCTGCTGGCCGAGATCGAAGAGCTCAAGGAAGACCACAACGAAGACCTGGTGGTCGAAGGCATCGTGGTCAACCAGTTCCAGTCCCGCGCCAGCCTGCCACAGCAGATGCTCGACGAGCTGCTGGCCGAAGGGCTCCCGGTGCTACCGGTGTACCTGGGCAGCTCGGTGAAGATGCGTGAGTCGCACCATGCCAGCCTTCCGCTGATTCACCTGGAGCCCAGGCACAAGCTGACCCAGCAGTTTGTCGAGTTGCATTCGCTACTCGAAGAGAACGCTTAAACCCCCTGGCTATGCAACCACTCCAGCAACGACTGGAGTGGAAACGCCCCGGCCTGACGGCTGACTTCACGGCCATTCTTGAACAGCAGCAGGCTGGGGATAGAGCGGATGCCCAGTTGCCCGGCCAGGTTGCGGTTGGCTTCGCTGTCGAGCTTGGCCAGGCGGCAGCGGCCGGCCAGTTGCCGGGCGGCCTGTTCGAAGGTGGGGGCGAAGGATTTGCACGGGCCGCACCAGTCGGCCCAGATGTCGACCAGCAGTGGTAGGTCGCCTTTGATCTGGCTGGCGTAGCTGGCTTCGGTGAGTTCGAAGGGGGTGCTCAGCAGCACGTCCTGTTTGCAGCGGCCGCATTTCGGCGCGTCGCCCAGGCGCTCGGCGGGCAGGCGGTTGAGGCCGTTACAGTGGGGGCAGGGGATTACCAGTGGGTCGGACATGTCGTTTCCTTGAGGTTTTTGGGGCTGCTTTGCAGCCCATCGCGACACAAGGCCGCTCCTACACAAGGTTCCTTCCCCTTTTTGGAGGAGCCCTTTTTTTTAAGTTGT
>NZ_JBKGFP010000032.1:0-21888 GCF_046557535.1 Pseudomonas sp. S1(2024) | reverse complement strand
AAAAAGAAGGCCCCCTCCGAGAGTGTCCCGTTGCTTTTTGGAGGAGCGGCCTTGTGTCGCGATGGGCCGCGCAGCGGCCCCAGGATTCATGATGAGCAGCTGATTTCCAGGTGCTTGCCCCATTCCGGCGGGCGTTCGGCATAGCCCTGCATCCCGGCCTGCTCCTCGAACGGTTTGCTCAACACCTGATGCAGCCGTCGCACTTCACTGTAATCCCCCGCTTCGGCCGCTTCGATGGCTTTCTGTGCCAGGTAGTTGCGCAGCACATACAGCGGGTTCACCGCATGCATGCGCTCACGCCGCCCTTCGGCATTATCCGCTTCGCGCTCGCAGCGGGCCAGGTAGTCCGCCCCCCAGGCATCGAAACCGGCCAGGTCGATGAAATCGTCACGCACCATCTTCAGCGCCTCGGCCACGGGCTGATCGCCCAACTTGCGGAAGAACAGGCTGTAGTCCACACCACCGCTCTGCATGCGCTGCAGCAGGCGCTCGACCAACGCCATGTCGTCTTCTTCAGCGGTGGTCAGGCCCAGGCGGCGGCGCATCAGGTCCAGGTAGTGTGCCTGGTACAGCGGCAGGAACAGGCCCAGCGTCTCCTTGAGCGGTTCGACTTCGATCACCGTGGTCAGCGCCTGGGCCAGCGCACTGAGGTTCCAGTGGGCGATCGGTACCTGGTTGGCGTAGCTGTAGCGGCCACGGTCGTCGGAGTGGTTGCAGATGAAGTTGGCGTCGAAGTCGTCGAGGAAGGCATACGGGCCGAAGTCGAAGGTGATGCCGAGGATCGACATGTTGTCGGTGTTCATTACCCCGTGGCAGAAACCATAGGCTTGCCAGCGGGCGATCAGTTCGGCATTGCGTTCGACGATGGTGCGGAACATGGCCAGGTAGGGCTGTTCGGCGTCGCGGCATTCCGGATAGTGCTGCTCCAGCACATGGTCGATCAGCACCCGCTGCTGTTCTGGTTGCCTGGTGTAGTAGAAGTATTCGAAATGCCCGAAGCGCACATGGCTTTGCGCCAGGCGGGTGAGCATTGCCGCACTTTCGCGGGTTTCGCGCCAAACCGGGGTGTTCGAGCCGATCACGCACAGTGCCCGGCTGCTGGGAATGCCCAGGGCGTGCAGGGCCTCGGAGGCGAGGAACTCGCGGATCGAGGAACGCAGCACGGCGCGGCCGTCGCCCATGCGCGAGTAGGGCGTCTGGCCGGCGCCCTTGAGGTGCAGGTCCCAGTGCTCGCCCTGGTCATTCAGCACTTCGGCCAGCAGCAGGCCGCGGCCATCACCCAGGCGTGGGTTGTAGGAGCCGAACTGATGGCCGGAATAGACCATCGCCCGCGGGTCGGCCTCTTCCCATAGCTTGTGGCCGCTGAACAGCTCGGCGAAAACCGGCAGGTCTGCCTGGGCTGGGTCGAGGTCGAGCAGCGCCATGGCCGACTCGCTCGCTACCACCAGGCGTGGGTCTGCGATGGGTTCGGGCAGGACCTGGGTGGAGAACGCGTCGCCCAGGCGGGCGAAGCGATTGTCGAAGGTGAGTTGGTGAAGGTTTTTCAGTGGCTGCTCCTGGAAGTCGGTACCTGGGGGGCCGCTTTGCGGCCCATCGCCGGCAAGCCAGCTCCCACAGGGGATGTGCAGGGCTTGGGTGCGGCACGGTCACTGTGGGAGCTGGCTTGCCGGCGATCGAGGGCGAAGCCCTCGCAGGGATTCTGCACAGAATAAAGTATTAGAGCCCACTCAGGCCGAAGCAGTGCCATCCGGTTTCGGCTGCTCCACCGGAATCAGCTGCTGTTTGCCGCCCTTCGGATCCATCAGAAACACCTCGACCTGGCGCACCGAGATCTTGATGTTGTGGGCCTTGAACTCGCGGTTGATGTAGCGGTTGATCTCGTCCAGCGTCGGGTTGCGGTCGCCCAGGTCGCGTACGTGCATGCGCAGCTCGTGGTCCAGCGAGCTCTCACCGAAGTTGAGGAAGTACACGATCGGCTCCGGGTCCTTGAGCACGCGCGGGTTTTCGTGGGCACCCTTGAGCAGCAGGTCGCGGACCAGGTCCAGGTCGGAGCCATAGTCGATGCCCAGCTTCAGCGTTACCCGGGTGACCGTGTCGGTCAGCGACCAGTTGATCAGCTGGCCGGTGATGAAGGTCTTGTTGGGGACGATGATGTCCTTGCGGTCGAAGTCGGTGATGGTGGTGGCGCGGATGCGGATCTTGCTCACCGTGCCCGACAGGTTGCCGATGGTGATGGTGTCGCCAATCCGTACCGGGCGCTCGAACAGGATCATGATGCCGGAGATGAAGTTGGCAAAGATCTCCTGCATACCGAAGCCCAGGCCCACCGACAGCGCGGCCACCAGCCATTGCAGCTTGTCCCAGCTGACCCCCAGGGTCGACAGGGTGCTGACGATACCGACGCCGACGATGACATAGGACAGCAAGGTTGTAGTGGCATACGCACTGCCCTGGGCCAGGTTGAGCCGCGACAGCACCAGGACTTCGAGCAGGCCGGGCAAGTTCCGTGCGAGGGCGAAGGTGATGCCGATGATGACCAGCGCACCGAGGAAGTCGCCCAGGCTGATCGGCACCATGCTGGCGGTGGCACCGGTGCCGCTGGAGTACTCGTACAGGGTGAAATTGTTGAGGTAGGCGAACACCGAAATCAGGTCCGACCACACCCAGTACAGGCCGGCGATGAAGCCGCCGAGCAGGGCCAGGCGGATCAGGCGCAGCGACTGCTGGTTGACCTGTTCGATATCAAGCGTTGGTTCTTCTGTGATGACTTCGCCATCCAGCCCTTCCTTGGCCGCCGCCCGCTTGCTCAGCGCGCGCTGGTAGGCCAGGCGCCGTGCCGCCACCGACAGGCCACGCACGAACGCGGCTTCGATCACCAGCCAGAACAGCAGCAGGTACAGGGTGTAGATCAGCCGGTCGGTAAGTTTCAGCGCGGTGTAGTAGTAGCCGAAGCACACGGCCACGAACAGGGCGATGGGCAGGGCGGTGAAGGCCACGCCAACGGCCTTGCGGAACAGCGAGGTGTCGCGGTGTGCCGGGCTGCTGAGCAGCAGGCGGCTGAGCAGCCAGGCCATCAGTGCGTAGCAGGTCAGTACCACGCCGATACCTAGCACATCATCGGCCAGCGCCGAAGGCTGATGTTCGGCCACCGCCACCACACCGACCAGTGCCAGTACCACGGTGCCCAGGCGCCGCACCCAGCCGCGCAGGAACTCGACCTGCGGCTTGTGCCAGCGGAAGTGGATTTCCGCCACGCCGCCCGGGGCGAGGATGCGGTAGGCGGTGTAGAACACCAGCCAGGCCTGGGCCAGTTGCCAGAGGGCGGCGCCGAGGTTGGCATTCTGCCCGCGGGCGTCGATCTGCAGGGCGTAGCTGCACAGGGCCAGGCCCAGGCTGACCGGCATTGCCAGCAGGATGTTGATGAAGATCGCCTGGGGCGTGTGCCACTGGCTGTCACGGCGGAAGTGGCCGATGTCCTGGTGCACCTTGCCCAGCCGTTGGTACAGGTATTTGCGCCGCCACAGCAGGCCGCCGATCACCAGCAGCAAGGGCAGGAACAGCAGCGGGCGCTGGCCCAGCCCATCGGCCAGTTCCTTGAGGCCCGAACCCCAGGGCAGGCTGGCTACCTGGTCGGCAAAGCGTGCCGGCACCAGGCTCAGCCATTCCCAGTCCAGTGGCTTGTTGCTGGGAATCCAGAACATCTGCTCTTCGAGCGTGGTGCGCAAGCCCTGGGCGGTGCCGAGCAGCTGCTTCTGGTTGAGCTGCAAGGTGATCGATTCGTTGAGCAGTGCCGACAGCTCCCGGCTGAGGCGTTCGAGCAGGTCGACGCGGGTAATCATCACCTCCAGCAGCGCCTTGCGCAGCTGAGGGGTAACCTGCTCCTGTGGCTGGCCAAGCAGCAGGTTGTCGACGTACGCGGCGGGGCTGCTCATCTGCTCGCGTTGCTGGTTCACCTCGAACTGGTAAAGACGGATATCGGCGATCTGGTCAGCCAGGTCGCGGTCGACTTTCAGGTGCGGCAGGGCCTGCTTCTGCTTGTAGAGGATCTTGGACAGCAGCAGGCTGCCCTTGAGCACGCTGATCTGTTCGTCGAGGGCCTGGTCGGCCTGGGTCAGGCTGTCTAGCTGCTGCTTGCTGCGCAGGTTCTGCTGGGTCAGCTCGTTGAGGCGGTCGGTGCTCTTGAGCAGGTAGTCGGACAGTTTCAGGTTGGCAGCGCTTTCGTTGGCCAGCAGGGTGCTGCCGCCGGCTTTCTGCGCTTCGATCGATTGCTGGGTGACCGCCTGCTGCGACTGGGCCAGGCGCTTTTCGTTGATCAGCGATTGCAGGTCCTGGATTTCCTGCTCCATTCGTGTGGCGCGCTCGATCAGCAGGTCGTGACGGGCATTGCCCAGGTCCTGCAGCAGGCCGTTGCCGGCCAGTTCCTGGCGACGCAACGAGGTCAGGGCATTGAGCGACGCCAGCTCGGCATTGAGCTTGTTGCGTTGGTCGCTGTTGAGTGGCTTGCCGTTCTCCTTGCCGCTCTTGAGGCTGAGGTTGATCTGCTGGGTACGTGTCTGGTTGTTGCTGATTTCTGCCTGAGCCCGCTCTGGGCGGGTCTGCGAGTTGATGATCAGGCTGTTGGCATCCGACAGTGCCTTTTGCAGTTCGCCTTGTTGCGTACTGCGCTCGCTGAGCATCTGCTCCAGCTGTGGCACGTTCAGGGTGGCGTAGCGTTGGGCCACCGGCAGGGGCTTGCTGGCCTTGAGCTTGATCAGCTCGCGCTGGCTGTCGGCGGTTTCCTTGGGCGCGCCAGCCAATTGCTGCTTGAGTGCCTCAAGCTTCTTTTCGCTGTCTTCCTTGCTGAGCAGCAGTGCCAGGGTCTGTTCCAGCACCTGTTGCTGGGCCTTCTGCTCCGGTGTCTGTTGCGCAGCCTTGGGGTCGGCCTCGGCACCCTTGGGCTGGGAAATCTTGTTCAGGCTGCTCTGGATGCTAGTCGTGGTGGGAAGCTCGGCCGCGCCAGCGGCGAACGAGAGAGACAGGCACAGCCCGAACAGGGCTGTGCGGAGGTACACGCGCAGGGACATAGGCAGACTACTTGTGGATCCGGCAGAAACGAAGTTTAGAGGAACAATCCTGGTCCGGGTCGCGTTCCTTCGGGGAATCTGACGCCTACTTTCTGAATCTTGTTCCCGTCCATGGTGGCCACGGTCCAGATCGTGCCATGCCATTCGACCTGGTCACCTACTACTGGAGCGCCTCCGACCTTCTGTCGGATGAACTGGGCCAGTGGCATTTTCGCGTCCAGGCCGTCGAGTTTCAGGCCGTACAACGCTGCCACCGCACCCAGTTCGGCATCGCCTTCGAGCACGAAGTCGCCGAAGAAACGCAGGTCGAGGCCACGTTGTGGTGCCTGGCTGAACAGCTTGCCCAGGGCCGGCAGGTTGTGCTCGTGGCCGATCACGCAGAGCATGTCGCCTACTTCCAGTACCGTACTGCCGGACGGGTGCAGCAGTTGCTCGCCCCGGAACAGCGCGGCGATTCGCGTGCCTTCGGGCATCTTCAGCTCGCGCAGGGCGGCGCCGATGCACCATTTTTCGGCACCCAGGCGGTAGACGAACATTTCCCACTCGCTGGTGATGTGCACTTCCAGCGCCGAACGGGAGATCGGCGCCGGGTCTGGCGGTACCGTCACTTTCAGCAGCTTGGCCATCCACGGCAGGCTGGTGCCTTGCACCAGCAGCGACACCAGCACGATGAAGAAGGCCAGGTTGAAGAACAGCTGGGCGTCCGGCAGGCCGGCCATCAGCGGGAACACCGCGAGGATGATCGGTACCGCACCGCGCAGGCCGACCCAGGAAATGAAGGCCTTTTCACGGCCGTGGAAGGCCTTGAACGGCAACAGGCTGGCGACCACCGACAGCGGGCGCGCTACCAGGATCATCCACAGCGCCAGTCCCAGCGCCGGCAGGGCGATGGGCAGCAGGTCATGGGGCGTGACCAGCAGCCCCAGCACCAGGAACATGCCGATCTGCGCCAGCCACGCCATGCCGTCGAGCATGTGCAGGATGCCGTGGCGGCTGCGGATGGGCTTGTTGCCCAGCACCAGGCCGCACAGGTACACGGCAAGGAATCCGCTGCCGTGCAGGGCGTTGGTCAGCGAGAACACCACCAGGCCGCCAGCGATCACCAGGATTGGGTACAGGCCGCCAGCCAGCTTGATGCGGTTGACCAGTTGCAGCATCAGCCAGCCGCCGCCCAGGCCCACCAGCCCGCCGATGCCGAATTCGCGCAGCAGGTGGGTGAGCAGGCTCCAGTGCAGGCCGGTCTGGCCGCTGGCGATCATGTCGATCAGGGTGACGGTGAGGAAAACTGCCATCGGGTCGTTGCTACCCGACTCGATCTCCAGGGTGGCCGTGACCCGCTCGTTCAGGCCTTTGCCACCGAGCAGCGAGAACACCGCCGCAGCGTCGGTGGAACCGACGATGGCGCCGATGAGCAGGCCCTGGATCAGGCTCAGGTCGAACAGCCAGGCGGCGACCAGGCCCGTGAGGGCGGTGGTGATCATTACGCCGATGGTGGCCAGCGACAGCGCCGGCCACAGCGCCACGCGGAAGCTCGCCACCCGTGTGCGCAGGCCACCGTCGAGCAGGATCACGGCCAGAGCCAGGTTGCCCACCAGGTAGGCGGTCGGATAGTTGTTGAAGATGATGCCGCCACCATCGACGCCGGCGATCATGCCGACCGCAAGGATGATGACCAGGATAGGGATGCCCAGGCGCGACGACAGCGAACTGACCAGGATACTTGCGCCCACCAGCAATGCGCCGATCAGGAACAGGCTGTTGATGGTGCTTGCATCCAAAGGCAGGTACTCCGGGGACCGCGGGGGAGGGGACTTGATAGCATGACGCTAGCAGGTCGCGTGCCAAATGATTCTAACCTGATGAATTGGCAGGCTGTAAAGCGTTTCTGCAGATGAAAAAAAGGCACCGCGGTGGGTGCCTTTTCGGGTGTTGCCTGGGTGGGCCTCTTCGCGGGCGCGCCCGCTCCCACAGGTGAATTTGGGTTGTCTTTTCTGCGTACCCTCCCACCCCCACAGGCAACCCACAAATCTCAAGTTCTGTGAGAGTCCTGTGGGAGCGGGCATGCCCGCGAAAGGGCCGGTGCAGTTTACGCCTGCTTGATTTCACGCATCGGCTTGCCCTTCACCGGTGCATCGCCCGCCACGTAGTACTTGGCAGTGCTGCGCGGCAGCGGCTTGCGGCCACGGATCTTGTCCGAGATTTTCTCGGCGATCATGATCGTGGTGGCGTTGAGGTTACCGGTGATGATCAGCGGCATGATCGACGCATCGACCACACGCAGGCCCTTCATGCCATGCACGCGGCCTTCGCCGTCGACCACCGCCATGTCGTCGGTGCCCATCTTGCACGAGCAGGACGGGTGGAAGGCGGTTTCGGCGTGCTCGCGGATGAACTTGTCCAGCTCTTCATCGGTCTGCACGTGCGCGCCGGGGCTGATCTCACGGCCACGGTACGGGTCCAGTGCCGGCTGGGCCATGATTTCACGGGTCAGGCGGATGCCGTCACGGAATTCCTGCCAGTCCTGCTCGGTGGACATGTAGTTGAACAGAATGCTCGGGTGTTGGCGCGGGTCCTTCGACTTGGCCTGGATGCGGCCGCGGGCAGGCGAGCGCATGGAACCCATGTGTGCCTGGAAGCCGTGTTCCTTCACGCCATTGGAGCCGTTGTAGTTAATGGCCACTGGCAGGAAGTGGTATTGAATGTTCGGCCATTTGAATTCAGGGCGGGTACGAATGAAACCACCGGCCTCGAACTGGTTGCTGGCGCCGATGCCGGTGCCGTTGAACATCCACTCGGCACCGATGGCCGGCTGGTTCCACCACAGCAACGACGGGTACAGCGACACCGGCTGGGTGCAGGCGTACTGCAGGTACAGCTCCAGGTGGTCCTGCAGGTTTTCGCCAACGCCTGGCAGATCGTGCACCACCGGGATGTCGAGGCTTTCCAGCAGGGCGCGCGGACCAACGCCGGAGCGCTGCAACAGCTGCGGCGAAGCGATGGCGCCGGAGCTGACGATGACTTCCTTGCGGGCACGGGCTTCAACGCGCTCTTCGCTGTCACCGACCAGGTAGGTCACGCCGATGGCGCGCTTGCCGTCGAACAGCACGCGGTCAGTCAGGGCGTGGGTGACGATGGTCAGGTTCGGGCGCTTCTTGGCCTGGTCCAGATAGCCACGGGCGGTGCTGGAGCGGCGGCCGTTCTTGGTCACCGTACGGTCCATCGGGCCGAAGCCTTCCTGCTGGTAGCCATTCAGGTCTTCGGTGCGCGGGTAACCGGCCTGCACGCCGGCTTCGACCATGGCGTGGAATAGCGGGTTGTTGCCGGCTTTCGGCGTGGTCACGCTGACCGGGCCTTCGCCACCGTGGTAGTCGTTCGGGCCGATGTCGCGGGTTTCGGCCTTGCGGAAGTACGGCAGGCAGTCCAGATAGGTCCAGTCTTCCAGGCCTGGCAGTTCTGCCCAGCCATCGAAGTCCAGGGCATTACCGCGGATGTAGCACATGCCGTTGATCAGCGACGAGCCACCCAGGCCTTTGCCGCGACCGCATTCCATGCGGCGGCCGTCCATGTACGGCTCCGGATCGGTCTCGTAGGCCCAGTTGTAGCGGCGGCCCTGCAGCGGGAAGGCCAGGGCTGCTGGCATCTGGGTGCGGAAGTCGAAGCGGTAGTCGGGGCCACCGGCTTCCAGCAGCAATACGGTGACGCCTGCGTCTTCGGTCAGGCGGGTAGCCAGGGTGTTACCGGCCGAACCGGCACCGACGATGATGTAATCGAATTCTTGGGACATGAAAGTACCCTCGTGTTGGCGGTGTTCAGGGAGCAGGAACGCCCGTGCGCTGAGGCACGGGCGTGGCTGGACAGGGCCTTAGAAGACCGAGTTGTAGCCGCCCAGCTCGACCTGGACCGACTTGATGCGGGTGTATTGAGCCAGCGAGCTGACGCCGTTCTCACGGCCGACGCCCGACTGCTTGTAGCCACCGACCGGCATTTCGGCCGGCGATTCGCCCCAGGCGTTGATCCAGCAGATACCGGCTTCCAGCTTGTGGATGATGCGGTGAGCGCGGGTGATGTCGTTGGTGCAGACACCGGCGGCCAGGCCGTACTCGGTGTCGTTGGCGCGACGGATGACTTCTTCTTCGGTTTCGTAGGTGAGGATGCTCATCACCGGGCCGAAGATCTCTTCCTTGACGATGGTCATGTCGTCGGTGCAGTCGGTGAACACGGTCGGGGCCACGAATGCACCCTTGGCGAAATCACCGGCGGTCAGACGCTCGCCACCGCACAGCACGCGTGCGCCTTCTTCCTTGCCCTTGGCGATGTAGCCAAGCACGCTTTCCATGTGCTGGAAGCTGACCAGCGGGCCGAAGTTGGTGTTTTCGTCTTCCGGGTTGCCAGCGCGGATGCGGGCAACGCGCTCGACGATCTTGGCCTCGAAGGCAGCTTTCATATCAGCCGGGATGAACACGCGGGTGCCGTTGGTGCAAACCTGGCCCGAGCTGTAGAAGTTGGCCATCATGGCGATGTCGGCGGCCTTGTCCAGGTCGGCGTCGGCGCAGATGATCAGTGGCGACTTGCCGCCCAGCTCCATGGTGACTTCCTTGAGCGACGAGCTCGAGGCGCTGGCCATGACTTTCTTGCCGGTGGTGGTGCCGCCGGTGAAGGAGACTTTTTCGATGCGTGGGTGTTCGGTCAGCCAGGTGCCGACTTCACGGCCGCTGCCGGTCAGGACGTTGAACACGCCGTTCGGCAAGCCGGCTTCGGTGTAGATCTCGGCCAGTTTCAGGGTGGTCAGCGAGGTGACTTCCGATGGCTTGAAGATCATCGCGTTGCCGGCGGCCAGGGCCGGAGCGGATTTCCACAGGGCGATCTGGATCGGGTAGTTCCAGGCGCCGATACCGGCGGTCACGCCCAGCGGCTCGCGGCGGGTGTAGACGAAGGACGATTCACGCAGCGGGATCTGCTCGCCTTCGATGGCCGGAATTAGGCCTGCGTAGTACTCCAGCACGTCGGCGCCGGTGACGATGTCGACGTAGCGGGTTTCCGAGTACGACTTGCCGGTGTCCAGAGTTTCCAGCATGGCCAGCTCGTCGTTGCGCTCGCGCAGGATCTCGACGGCGCGGCGCAGGATGCGCGAACGCTGCATGGCGGTCATCGCGGCCCAGACCTTCTGGCCTCGCTCGGCGCTTTCGACGGCCTTCTCGACGTCAGCCTCGGTGGCACGTTGCACGTGGGCGAGGACTTCGCCGGTAGCCGGGTTGATGGCTTCGAAGGTGGCATCGCTGCCAGCGTCGACGTAAGCGCCATCAATGTAGAGTTTTTGCGTTCCGAAACGGGCCATAGTGTCCTCGCAAGTGCAGTGTGTGGTTTGGCTTGCGCGTCACGCTCCTGCTGGGTTGGCAAGGGCCGTGCGCGGTTGTTCAGCGGCCTGGTCGTTTGTACCCAGGGTGTGCTGTTTAGCCAGTTGTAGATCCATGTATTCGTAAGCAATCCGTATCGCCTGGTCGGTGTCGAATGCATCACCCGACAGGGCGCCACGCAGCCACAAGCCGTCGATCAAAGCTGCCAGGCCGCGGGCTGCCTTGCGCGCATGGTAGAGCGGAAGCGCGCGGCGGAACTGGCAGCACAGGTTGGAATACAAGCGGTGGTCGTTGATCCGCTGCAACCTGTGCAAATCGGGCTGGTGCATGCTGGAAGCCCAGAAGGCCAACCAGGTTTTCATCGCCGGGCCGTTTACCTGGCTGGCATCGAAGTTGCCCTCGATGATCACTTTCAGGTGGGCGCGCGGGCTGTCGTCCGTCAGGGCCTGGCGACGTGCTCTAACACCTTCGTTGAGCATGTTCATGATGTAACCCATCGTCGCTGCTATCAGGCCGTTCTTGTCCCGAAAGTAGTGACTGATGATGCCGTTCGACACACCGGCCAAACGGGCAATCAGCGCAATGCTGGCGTCACCCAGTCCGACCTGATCGACCGCCTGCAACGTGGCTTCGATCAACTGCTGGCGGCGGATGGGTTGCATACCGACCTTGGGCATCTTGCGTTCTCCTCAGGCCTGCGAGCAGACGACGGGCGGCTGACTCGGCGAAGGCCAGTCTATTTTGTTTTGATTGAACGTTCAATCAATAAAGAATAAGCTCTGCGACAATTTGTGCCATTGACAGTTTTTAAGGCGGTCGAGAAGGCACGGATTGACACCCCAGGAAATCGCGTAACCCCCTGAATACAAGGCGTTGACGGGCATGAGCGATGCGAAATGCAGATTCTGCCGTGCGGTCATGGACCCTGCGGCGGGCCCTTGGAGCGGGCGGGGTGATCTGTGACCAATGCGCGCACCTCAGCTGAGGCGTGGCATTTGCAGCAGGCCACCTGTCTGTTTTTTGCAACGTATCGATTCGGGATCACGGTTTCCAAGGGTGCTTTTATAACACCTGATGCAGTGGGGATATTCCACCAATTGCTCGGGAAAGACTGATTAGCCTCCACAGCCGCACTGCCCGGAGCATTCGTGCAATGAGTTCTGCCTCACTTACCAACCCTCCGGCCGAGAGGGTACGGGTCAACCGCGTGGTGTTCTTCACCTCCGCGCTGATGATTCTCGTTTTGACTGCCTTGCTTATCGCTGTACCCGAAACCGCCGGCCAAGTGCTGGGCGTGGCCCAGAAATGGCTGACGCGCACCTTCGGCTGGTATTACATGCTGGTAATCGGCGGTTATCTGCTGTTCGTCATCTACCTGGCCTTCTCCGACTACGGCAAGCTCAAGCTTGGCGGCAAGGATGACCAGCCCGACTTCAGCTATGGCGCCTGGGCCGGCATGCTGTTCTCCTCCGGTATCGGCATTTCGCTGTTGTACTTCGGCGCCTCCGAGCCGCTGGACCACTACTTCAACCCACCGGAAGGCACTTCTGCCAGCCTCGACGCAGCGCGTCAGGGCCTGCAGCTGACCTTCCTGCACTGGGGTTTGCACGGCTGGGCGATCTACGCCCTGGTCGGCCTGGCCGTGGGTTACTTCGCCTACCGCCACAATCAGCCACTGGCCCTGCGCTCGGCGCTGTACCCGCTGGTCGGTGAGCGTTGGGTCAAGGGTGCTGCGGGCAATGCCGTGGACATCTTCGGCATGTTCGTAACCCTGCTGGGCCTGGTGACCAACCTGGGCATCGGCTCGATGCAGGTGGCCTCCGGGCTGGAATACCTGTTCGGCATGGACCACAGCAAGACCAACCTGCTGGTGGTGATCCTGGTCATGGCCGGCGTCGCCACCGTGGCGGCGGTCTCGGGTGTGGAAAACGGCATTCGCCGTCTGTCCAACCTCAACATCGTGCTGTTCAGCGGCTTGCTGATCTTCGTCCTGCTGGGCGGCGAAACCCTGCACTTGCTTAACGGCTTCGTGCAGAACATCGGTGACTACCTCAACGGCATCGTGCTGAAAACCTTCGACCTCTACGTATATGAAGGCGAAGCTGGCAAGTCCGAACGCTGGCTGGGCCTGTGGACCGTGTTCTACTGGGCCTGGTGGATTTCCTGGGGCCCGTTCGTCGGCATGTTCATTGCCCGTATCTCCAAGGGTCGCACCGTGCGCCAGCTGGTCTGCGGCGTGTTGCTGATCCCGTTGGGCTTCACCCTGGCCTGGCTGTCGATCTTCGGCAACACCGCGCTGGACCTGGTGATCAACCAAGGCGCCGTGGAACTGGGCAAGACCGCCCTTGAACAGCCGTCGATGTCGATCTACCAGCTGCTGGAATACTTCCCGGCGGCCAAGATCGTCATCGGTGTAGCGGTGTTCGTCGGCTTCGTGCTGTTCCTCACCCCGGCCGACTCCGGCGCGGTGATGATGGCCAACCTGTCGTGCAAAGGTGGCAAGGTCGACGAAGACGCCCCGCACTGGATGGTGGTGTTCTGGTCGGTGGTAATCACCCTGGTCACCATCGGCCTGCTGTTCGCCGGTAACTTCGAGGCCATGCAGACCATGGTCGTACTGGCTGGCCTGCCGTTCTCGGTGGTGCTGGTGCTGTTCATGTTCGGCCTGTACAAGGCCATGAAGCAGGACGTGGTGGTGGAGCAGGAGCGTGCCGAGCTGGCCGCGCGTGGCCGTCGTGGCTTCAGCGAGCGCCTGACCCAGCTGGAACTGCAGCCGACCCAGGCCGTTGTACAGCGCTTCATGGACAAGCAGGTCAGCCCGGCGCTGAAAGAAGCCGCCGCGCAGCTGCAAAGCTTGGGCTTCGAGGTGGAAACGCGCGTTGGCCAGTCCCGCAACATGATGGGCCTGCGGGTGATGATGGAAGAGGGCAACCCGTTCGTCTATGAAGTGAGCCTGGATGGCTACCTGGCCGCGCCGAGCGAAGCGCCGGTGGAAGGTGAGCCGGAAGTGCGCCAGCGCTTCTACCGCGCCGAGGTGTACCTGCACGATGGCAGCCAGGAGTACGACCTGATGGGCTTTGCGCCAGAGCAGATCGTGCGTGATGTACTGGACCAGTTTGAAAGCCATCGGCAGTTGCTGGGGCGTGTGTACAGCTGATCGCTGTTGAGGCAAAAGAAAACCCGCTCGCATGAGCGGGTTTTTTTTGACCTGGGGCCAATGTGGTCTCTGTGGGAGATTTCCCAGCCCTTTGGGTTGTGCTGTCGCACAGGGAACAATGTTCGCGAGCGTGTCACCGTCCCTTGTGGGAGCGGGCGTGTCGAGGCGTCGAATCGCCGCGAAGCAGACGACGCGGTGTATGGCACCGGCTTCGCCGGTGTTCGCGGGCACGCCCGCTCCCACAGGGTCCCTGCTAATTCAATGAGTTATGTGCAGTTCTATGAGAGCGGCCGGGTCGACAGCAATATCAGCGATTGCTGTAGCGGCCATTCCGGCCATGCCCCGGCATCGCCTGATTGCTGCGCACGGCGATCATCTGCTTGAGCCTGATCAGCTCGATGCCCTTGCTCCTTAACCATGGCAACTCCCGCTCCAGTACTTCCAGGGTCTGTGGATAAGGGTGCCCGATCAGCACCGCCGAGCCCTGCTTGTGCGCCAGGGCGATGCCCTGCTGCAACTGCCCGGTAATCGCTTCAGCGGTGCGCACATCATCGAGGAATACATCCCGAGAAACATGCGCCAGCCCCTGCGCCTGGGCTTCGGCCGCTGCCACGGTGGCGGCGCTGGTACGGCTGTCGACGAAGAACAGGTGACGTTGCTGCAGCTCACCCATCAACCAGGCCATGGGCTCACGCTGTGCTGTCATGCGGCTGCCCATGTGGTTGTTGATGCCGGCGGCATACGGAACCTTGGCCAGGGCTGCGTCAAAGCGTTTGGCCAGTTCATCGATCGGCGTGCCAGGGTGCCAGGCGTAAGGGCCGGTGGCTGGGTCCATGGGCATGTGCAGGATCACCGTCTTGCCAGCCTTGTGCGCCTGGCGGGCAAAGTCGGTGGCATGCGGGGTGTCGGGCATGATCGCCATGGTCACAGGGCCGGGCAGGGCCAAGGTGCGGCTGTCGCGCTCGCTGCTCTGGCCGAGGTCGTCGATGATGATGCTCATGTAGGCCTTGCCGGCTGGCGCCGCTTGTGCGACCCCAGCCATCAGGCAGAACAGCAGACACAGCAGATAACGCATAGGGTGGATCAGTCGCCCTTGGTGATGTTCAGGCCTTTGAGCAGGCTCAGAGCCTGGCTCAGCTGGAAGTCGTCATCCTGCGGGCGCTCCTTGCGCTTGCCGCTGCCGGTCGGGCGGTCGGCACCGCCGTTGCCGTTGCCCAGGTGGCCCTGCAGGTCGGCTTCCTTGAAGTTGTCGGTGTCGGCTTCGGCGGTGAGCTTGGCCGGGCGCACTTCGATATCGGGGACGATGCCCTGGGCCTGGATCGAGCGGCCGTTGGGGGTGAAGTACAGCGCGGTGGTGAGCTTCAGCGCACGATCGTTGGCCAGTGGCAGCACGGTCTGCACCGAGCCTTTGCCGAAGCTGTCGGTGCCCATCAGCACGGCGCGTTTCTGGTCTTGCAGGGCGCCGGCGACAATTTCCGAGGCCGAGGCACTGCCGCCGTTGATCAGCACCACCAGTGGCACGCCGTCGCTGGCGTCGGCCGGGTCGGCAGAGAAGCGCAGCTCGGAGTTGGCGATACGGCCCTTGGTGTAGACGATCAGGCCCTTGGTCAGGAAGTGGTCGGCCACTTCCACCGCCGACTGCAGCACGCCGCCCGGGTTGTTGCGCAGGTCCAGCACCACGCCGCGCAGCTTCTTGCCGTTGTCCTTGCGCAGTTTGGCCAGGGCCTTGCCTACTTCGTCGCCGGTCTTGACCTGGAACTGGGTAATGCGGATGTAGCCGTAGTCGTTCTCCAGCAGCTGGCTCTTCACGCTCTTGACCTGGATGACCGCGCGGGCCAGGGTCACGTCGAAGGGGGTGCCGCCGTCACGCACCAAGGTCAGGGTGATTTTCTCGCCCACCTTGCCACGCATCTTGTCGACCGCTTCGGTCATGGTCTGGCCACGGGTCGGGGCGCCGTTGATCTTGACGATCAGGTCGCCGGCCTGCACGCCGGCACGCGAGGCCGGGGTGTCGTCGATCGGCGAGACCACCTTGATGAAGCCGTCTTCCTGGCCTACTTCGATGCCCAGCCCGCCGAACTCGCCGCTGGTGCTTTCCTGCAGTTCCTGGAAGTCCTCGGGGCCGAGGTAAGCCGAGTGCGGGTCGAGGTTGCTGAGCATGCCCTTGATGGCATTTTCCAGCAGGGTCTTGTCGTCCACCGGTTCCACATAGGCCGCCTTGATACGGTCCATGACCTCGGCGAAGGTGCGCAGCTCTTCAAGCGGCAGTGGCGCCTTGGCGGTCACCTCGGTGGCCGGTACTGCGGCCGGCTTGGCCGGCTCCGCGGCAGTGGCCAGGGGCGCGCCGACCGCCAGGGCGATGGACAGGGCCAGCTGGGTGAGACGAGGCGAGTGCAGCATGTCGAACGAACTCCTGATCCTGTAAGCGCTCCCTGGGGAGCATCGGCGCAGCCCGTGGGCTACCCCGTAGAAATTTGACTAGCCCCGGCACCACTGCGAAGGGTCGGTAGGCCGGCCCTGCTGGCGGATGGCGAAGTACAAGCCGGCAGCGTCCTGGCCGCCGCTGTCGCCAACGGTGGAAATGGCCTCGCCGGCCTTGACGATATCACCGGCGCTCTTGAGCAGGCTCTGGTTATGGCCGTACAGGCTCAGGTAACCGTTGCCATGGTCGAGAATGACCAGAAGCCCGGCACCGCGCAACCAGTCGGCGAACACCACGCGCCCGCCGTGCACGGCACGTACCTGGGTGCCCGGGTTGGCGCTGATCATCACCCCGTCCCACTTGGCACGGGCATCGCTGCCGCGGGCATCACCGAAACGTGCCAGCAATCGACCATTGACTGGCCAGGGAAGTTTTCCCCGTGCGGCAGAAAATGCGCCGCCGTAGTTCGCGCCGTCGCTGGAAACCAGCGGGCCCAGGGTGGTGCGGGCCTTTTTCGGTGGCTCCACCGGTTCGCGGGCCTGTTCGCGAGCGGCAGCGGCAGCGAGGGCTTCCTGCTGGCGGCGCTTTTCCGCTTCCTGCTGGGCCAGCAAGGCCTTCTTGCGCGCTTCTTCGGCCTCGCGGGCCTGGCGGGCGAGGGTTTCTTCGATGGTCTTGAGTACCTTGGACAGGTCGGCCTGATCCTGCTCGCGCGATTGCAGCTTCTGGTCGCGGTCCTTCATGTCGCTGTTGAGCTTGGCCAGCACCTGCTGGCGCTTGCCACGCTCGGTTTCCAGGGCCTGGCGGCGGCTGTCGAGGTCGGCGCGCTGGGCCAGCAGCTGTTGCTGCTGGGTAGCGATTTCCTGTTCGACGTTGGCCAGTTGGCGCAGGGTCTCGTTGAAGGTGCGCAGTTGCTCCAGGCGCGCCTTGCTCAGGTAGTCGTAGTAGGTGAGGGTGCGGGCAAACTTCTCGGGGTTCTGCTGGTTGAGCAGCAGCTTGAGGTATTCCTCGCGGCCGTTCTGGTAGGCCGAACGGGCCTGGATGGCGATCAGTCGCTGTTGTTCAACGCGGGCGCTCTGGAGTTTTTTTTTCTCGGTATCAAGGCGCTCCAGCTCGCCCTCGGTCTTTTTTAGTTCTTGCTGCAGGGCCTCCACCTGCTTTTCGAGGTTGCCGATATCGGTCTCGGTGGCTTTGAGGTCCTTTTGCACACCGGCCTTTTCTTCCTGGAGCTTGCCCAGCGTCTTCTTGAGCTCGGCAATGTCCTGGCGGGTGGCGTCCAGTTGCTGCTGGGTCTGCGCACGCTCATCGGCAAAGGCCGGGCTGAGCAGGCAAGACAGGGCTAGGAGGATCAGGGCGCGAAGCATGGGGTTTGGCGTACCAAGGATGGAGACTGGCCTAGTATGCCCGCGCGGGCGGGCAAAAAAAACGCCTCGCTGCGGGTGCAGAGGGGCGTTTGTCTGGAATTCATGTGCAAAGGGGCTGCTTTGCAGCCCAATCGCCGGCAAGCCAGCTCCCACAGGATCACCACAGGCCTTGAAACTGTGCAGTACTTGTGGGAGCTGGCTTGCCGGCGATTGGGCCGCGACGCGGCCCCATACTCAGAATCAGGCGTCGACCAGAATCGAGGTGCCGGTCATTTCCACCGGCTTTTCCAGCCCCAGCAGCTTCAGCATGGTCGGCGCCACATCGGCTAGCACACCGCCGTCACGCACCTTGACGTTGCGCTTGCCCACATAGATGAACGGTACCGGCTCGGTGGTATGCGCGGTGTGCGCCTGGCCGGTGCACTCGTCTTCCATTTGCTCGACGTTGCCATGGTCGGCGGTGATCAGCGCTTCGCCGCCGACCTTGTCCAGAGCTTCGACGATGCGCCCGACGCAGCCATCCAAGGCCTCGACGGCTTTCACCGCAGCCTCGAACACGCCGGTATGGCCGACCATGTCACCGTTGGCGTAGTTGACCACGATCACGTCATAACGCTGCTGCTCGATGGCCTCGACGATGCGGTCGGTAACTTCCGGTGCGCTCATTTCCGGCTGCAGGTCGTAGGTGGCGACCTTCGGTGACGGGATCAGGATGCGTTCTTCGCCTTCGAACGGCTCTTCGCGGCCACCGGAGAAGAAGAAGGTGACGTGGGCGTACTTCTCGGTCTCGGCGATGCGCAGCTGGGTTTTGCCGTTCTTCGCCAGGTACTCGCCCAGCACGTTGTTCAGGCTGGCCGGGGCGAAGGCGGCGGGGGCCGGGATTTTCGCCGAGTACTGAGTGAGGCCGATGTAGGCGGCCAGTTTTGGCAGGCGGGCACGCGGGAATTCGTTGAAGTCGGCTTCGACGAACACGCGCGACAGTTCGCGAGCGCGGTCGGCGCGGAAGTTCATGAAGATCACCGCATCGCCGTCTTCGACCTTGACGGCTTCACCAATGCGCGTGGCCTTGACGAACTCGTCGCTCTCGTCGCGGGCGTAGGCCGCTTCCAGGCCGGCCAAGGCGGTGTCGGCGGTGTATTCGGCAGCGCTGTCGACGATCAGGTTGTAGGCGGCGCTGACGCGGTCCCAGCGGTTGTCGCGGTCCATGGCGTAGTAGCGACCGATCAGGCTGGCGATGCGGCCCTTGCCCAGCTTGGCGAAGGTGGCGTCGAGCAGCTCGATGGACGACTGCGCGCTGCGTGGTGGCGTGTCGCGACCATCGAGGAAGGCGTGCAGGTAGATCTTTTCCGCACCGCGCTGCGCAGCCAGTTCGGCCATGGCTACCAGGTGGTCCTGGTGGCTGTGTACGCCGCCGTCCGACAGCAGGCCGAGGATGTGCACGGCCTTGCCGGCACTGGCTGCCTTGTCCACGGCACCGGTCAGAACCGGGTTCTCGAAGAACTCGCCGTCGCGGATGGCCTTGGTCACTCGGGTGAAGTCCTGGTACACCACGCGGCCGGCGCCGAGGTTCATGTGACCGACTTCGGAGTTGCCCATCTGCCCGTCCGGCAGGCCGACATCCATGCCCGAGCCGGAAATGAGGCCATGCGGCTGGCTGGCGCGCAGGCGGTCATAGACCGGTGTGTTGGCGGCGTAGATGGCGTTGTATTCGGGGCTTTCGCTGTGGCCGAAGCCATCCAGGATGATCAGGACCAGGGGTTTGGGCGTACTCGTCATCAATCAAACTCACGGTTGTTCAAAGATGATAAAGACACGCATTTTAGGGCAAATGCGCCACCGGCGGCGAATATTCGTCCTGTTCCCTGACCAGCGTGGCCAATGTGGCAACATGAAGGTACCTTTCCGGCCGGCCCGTCGGGCTTTGGTGGCAATAAGGGCCTGTGTATACTGGCCGGCATTTTCAATCGCGTGGAACACCCCAGATGGTTGCTAACCTGATTCAATTTGCGACAAACCACTACATCCTGGTGGCGATCTTCGTTGTTTTGCTGGTCGCGCTGCTGGTCAACGAAATTCGTCGCGGCGGCCAGAGCCTGAGCAACGGCCAGCTGACTGCCCTGGTCAATGCCGAGAAAGCCCTGGTTATCGACATTCGCCCGACCAAGGAATACTCCGCCGGTCACATCGTCGGTGCGGTGAACATCCCGCAGGACAAGCTGGTCAACCGCATGAGCGAGCTGGACAAGCACAAAGAGAAGACCCTGATCGTCGTCGACTCGATGGGCCAGCAGTCCGGCACCATCTGCCGCGAGCTGCTCAAGGCTGGTTACAACGCCGCCAAACTGAGCGGTGGCGTTTCCAGCTGGAAAGCCGATAACCTGCCCCTGGTGAAGTGATATGAAGCCCGTCATCGTCTATTCCAGCGACTACTGCCCCTACTGCATGCGCGCCAAGTACCTGCTCGAGAGCAAGGGCGTGGCCTTCGAGGAAATCAAGGTCGACGGCAAGCCACAGGTTCGTGCCGAGATGAGCCAGAAGGCCGGCCGTACATCTGTGCCGCAGATCTGGATCGGCAGCACCCACGTCGGTGGATGCGATGACCTTTATGCCCTGGAGCGCGCCGGCAAGCTCGACGCGCTGCTGGCGGCCTGATTTGCACTGCATTCAAAAACATTAGGATAAGGATCTGCCATGACTGACCAACAGACCAACGGCGCTGCTGCAGAAGACAACAGCCCTCAGTTCTCCATGCAGCGCATCTATGTGCGCGACCTGTCGTTCGAAGCCCCGAAAAGCCCGCAGATCTTCCGCCAGACCTGGGAGCCGAGCGTTGCCCTGGACCTGAACACCAAGCAGAAAGCCCTGGAAGGCGACTTCCACGAGGTGGTACTGACCCTGTCGGTTACCGTCAAGAACGGTGACGAAGTGGCCTTCATCGCTGAAGTGCAGCAGGCCGGTATCTTCCTGATCAAGAACCTGGACGCGGCTTCGATGAGCCACACCCTGGGTGCGTTCTGCCCGAACATCCTCTTCCCGTACGCCCGCGAGACCCTGGACAGCCTGGTGACCCGCGGTTCGTTCCCGGCCCTGATGCTCTCGCCGGTCAACTTCGACGCCCTATACGCGCAAGAAATGCAGCGCATGCAGGAAGCCGGCGAAGCGCCAACTGTGCAGTAATAGCTGCATTTGAAAAAGGGCGACTTCGGTCGCCTTTTTTGTTGGCCTGTTCCGGCCCTATCGCCGGCAAACCCATTCTGCCGCCACGCCTCATACACCGTCACAGCCACGGTATTGGACAGATTCAGGCTGCGGCACCCCGGCCGCATCGGCAGGCGCAGGCGTTGTTCGGCCGGCAGGCTGTCTAGTACTTCGGCCGGCAGGCCGCGGCTTTCTGGCCCGAACAGGAAGGCATCACCCGGCTGGTAAGCCACTTCGTGGAACGGGTGCGAGCCCTTGGTGGTGAAGGCGAACAGCCGTGGGTTGCCCAGGCTTTCCAGGCATCCGGCCAGGCTCTCGTGGCGCTTGAGCGTGGCATACTCGTGGTAATCCAGCCCCGCGCGCCGCAGGCGCTTGTCGTCCAGTTCGAAGCTGATGGGCTCGATCAGGTGCAGGTCGCAGCCGCTGTTGGCGCAGAGACGAATGATGTTGCCGGTATTCGGCGGAATTTCTGGTTGAAAAAGGATGACGTGAAACATGCACGGCTCCAAGCGTGAAGATGACGGGCATTCTACCCCCGAACCGGACGTGCGTTCGAAGGCGTTCCCGCGGGTGATGCTGTCGCTGGCGATCGTCGGCTTGATGGTAGGGTTGATGATCGGCCGCCTGACTACACCCGACGAGCGCGAGTTGCAGCAGGTGGAGGTGGTGCAGGATGGCCTGGAGCTGTGGTTCAACGAAGAGCCTCAGCTGCATGGCGAGAATGTGGACGGAACCGTAGCACTGTTGTTCCAGGCCCAAGGCAAGGCCCGGCAAGGGCAACTGAGCCTGCAGGGCAAGCCTGTGAGTTGGCGGGTGCAGAATAGCAAGGAAGGGCTGTTGCTGACGGTGGTGGCCGCGCGCCCCCTGCACGGCGAGTGGGCCGGTGCAGAGGACGCTGGGCGCTGGCGGTTGCAGGTGAAACTGCACGAATAAAAGAGGGGATATCCCGGCCTGCCTGTACCAGGGTCCCCGAAAGGGGTACTGCGTATAAAGAGGGGATGGCCCGGCCTGCCTGTACCGAGGTCCCCAAAACTGGCGATGTTGCGAATAAAAGAGGGGTTCACCCGGCCTGCCTGTACCAGGGCCCCCGAAACTGGATATGTATTGTTTATTGCAGGGGGCGTGCCAGTTTTGAAAAGCCCGTGAATCTGGGCTTTCAGGGTGAATTGGCCGTTTTTTGAGGGGATTTGTGCCTTAGTGAGGTGCATCGGGCACAGGATCGGTGCATCGAAGGGCTGAAATGTTTGGGGCCGCTTTGCGGCCCATCGCGACACAAGGCCGCTCCTACAGGGGGGCGCATTTTTTTTTCGGGGGGGGACTTTGTTTTGGCGGG
>NZ_JBKGFP010000031.1:0-44596 GCF_046557535.1 Pseudomonas sp. S1(2024) | reverse complement strand
CCACCCCACACCACAATCCCCCTCTCCCGGGGGGCCACGGTCCCCTGTAGGAGTGGCCTTGTGTCGCGATGGGCTGCGCAGCAGCCCCAGAGAACTATGGGTTTACCTGGAACTCAGTGCTCGTCACCTTCCTCATCATCGCCCCCCGCCACATTCATCCCCAGTTCCTTGATCTTGCGCGTCAGGGTGTTGCGTCCCCAACCCAGCAACAGTGCCGCATCGCGCCGACGGCCAGCGGTGTGCTTGAGCGCCGTCTCGATCATGATCCGCTCGAAGCTCGGCACTGCGCTGTCCAGCAGGCTGGTCTGCCCACGCGCCAACGCCTGGTCGGCCCACTGGCGCAGGGCCTGCTCCCAGTTGGTTACCGGTGCGGCGTCCTGTGGCAGGTTCAACAACTCCGGCGGCAGGTCGCCGATCAGCACTTCGCGGCTGGAGGCCATCACGGTGATCCAGCGGCAGGTGTTCTCCATCTGCCGTACGTTGCCCGGCCACGGCAGATTGCGAATGAATTCCTCGGTTTCCGGCTTGAGGATCTTCGGTTCGACCGCCAGTTCCTGGGCGGCGCGGGCGAGGAAGTGGCGGGCGAGGGCAGGGATATCTTCGCGGCGGTCGGCCAGCCGCGGAATGTGGATGCGGATCACGTTCAGGCGGTGGAACAAGTCCTCGCGGAACTTGCCGGCCTGCACCAGCGACTCCAGGTTCTGGTGAGTGGCGGCGATGATGCGCACATCGACCTTGACCGGTACGTGGCCGCCCACGCGATAGAACTCGCCATCGGCCAGCACTCGCAGCAGGCGGGTCTGTGTGTCGGCGGGCATGTCGCCGATCTCGTCGAGGAACAGGGTGCCGCCGTCGGCCTGCTCGAAGCGCCCTCGGCGCAGGTTGGCGGCGCCGGTGAAGGCGCCCTTTTCATGGCCGAACAGCTCGGACTCCATCAGGTCCTTGGGGATGGCTGCCATGTTCAGGGCGATGAACGGTGAGGCCGCACGCGGGCTGTGGCGGTGCAGGGCGTGGGCCACCAGCTCCTTGCCGGTACCGGACTCACCGTTGATCAGCACGGTGATGTTGGAGTGGCTGAGGCGGCCGATGGCGCGGAACACCTCCTGCATTGCCGGTGCTTCACCGATGATTTCCGGGGTGCGCGCCAGACTCTGCGGCACATCCAGCCCTTGTTGCTCCTGGGCGTGCTGGTTGGCGCGCTTGACCAGCGAGACCGCCTCGTCCACATCGAATGGCTTGGGCAGGTACTCGAATGCACCGCCCTGGTACGACGCAACGGCGCTGTCCAGGTCGGAGTGGGCGGTCATGATGATGACCGGCAGGCGCGGGTGCTGCTCACGGATCTGTGCCAGCAGGTCGAGGCCGCTGGTGCCCGGCATGCGGATGTCGGAAATGATCACGTCAGGTTGCTGGCGTGCCAGGCGGCCCATGACGCCATCGGCGCTATCGAAGCTCTGGGTGGTCATGCCTTCCTGTTGCAGGGCTTTTTCCAGGACCCAGCGGATGGAGCGATCATCGTCGACGATCCATACGGTTTCACTTCGGCTCATGAGGCGGTGGCTCCTTGTTCCAGGGGCAGGTAGATCGAGAATGCGGTGTGGCCTGCATGGCTTTCACACTCGATCAGGCCCTGGTGCTGGCTGATGATGTTCTGGGTAATGGCCAGGCCCAGCCCGGTACCGTCCGGGCGACCGCTGACCATGGGATAGAAAAGGGTGTCCTGCAGTTCCGGCGGGATGCCCGGGCCGTTGTCGATGATCTCCACCCTCGCCACAAGGCGATGGCGCACATGGCCGATGGTGAACTGGCGCAGGGCACGGCTGCGCAGGGTGATGCGGCCCAGGCGCAGTTCGTTCTGCGAACTGATCGCCTGCATGGCATTGCGCACGATGTTGAGCACCGCCTGGATCATCTGCTCGCGGTCGACCAATACGTCAGGCAGGCTGGGGTCATAATCGCGCACCAAAGTGATGCAACCCTGGCTTTCGGCCTCGACCAGGCTGCAGACCCGCTCAAGCACTTCGTGGATGTTGGTCATGGCCAGCGACGGCAGCTTGTTCGAGCCGAGCATGCGGTCGACCAGGTTACGCAGGCGATCGGCTTCCTCGATGATCACGTTGGTGTAGTCGCGCAGGCCTTCTTCAGGCAGCTCGCGGGCCAGCAGCTGAGCTGCGCCGCGAATGCCGCCGAGGGGGTTCTTGATTTCATGGGCCAGGCCGCGTACCAGCATCTTTGTGGTTTCCTGCTTGCTCAGCTGGGCCTCTTCCTTGGTGATGCGCAGCAGCCGGTCGCGCGGGTGCACCTCGAGCAGCAGCAGGGTCTGGCCCTGGTGCAGGATCGGCGTAACCGCGTAGTCGACGGTGATGGTCTGCCCGGTCAGCGAGGTGAGCTGCGCTTCGCGCTTGGTGAACGGATGCGCCTGCTCGACCGCCTGGCGCAGCGAGCTGAGCGCTTCGGTCGACTCGGTGAACAGCTCGCTGATGAACTGCCCATGGCTGCGCTGGCCACTCACTGCCAGAAGCATTTCCGCGGCCGGGTTCATGTACTCCAGGCGCAGCTCGGCGTTGAGCAGCAGCGTGGCGGTGGTCAGGTTGTCCAGAAGTAGACGGTGCTGGGCATCGCTGATGGTCATAGGGCGTCGTCGACCTCTTTTGGCGCGTGTCGGGCATGGGCGCGGCCATGGTCGGGCGCGCGGTGGATCCGCTGATTCCAGTCTTTGGGCAAAAAATGCAAGAACCAAACCAAGGCTCCGAAAAGAAGCGGAATTTGCCGATAAAGCCCTGGAAACGGGAAAATTCGCACCAGAATGAACTGATTAAACGGTTCATGTGATCGCTTTTGGGGTGCATTCGGGGGCGTTAGTCCACAGCGCGCACCAATATGGAGCATAGGTGGTTTCAGGGTTTATCGCACAGTTGGCGGGCATTCGGCTTCTGGCGTTGAAAACGCAAGGTCTTCATTGCTTGCGTGGAACACCATGACAGTGGCGGGCTGCCCAGTGGTGTGCCCGCGGTGCACTTCCCCTTGAAGTTCGGCCAGCGTCTGGCCTGCAACCAGGCTTGTCCGCTTGCCGTCGCGGGTTTCCACCTCGAGTCGTCCCTCGGTCAGATAGCCTAGATTGAGCGCCTGGTGACAGTGCCAGCCAAGGGTGGTGTGGGCGGGAATGCTGACTTTCACAAGCGACAGCACTGGTCGTCCTTCGGGGTAATCGAGATAGGGAGTACCGTCCCAACTGCCGGTGGCGCGGTGAAGCACCTGTGACGTTGCCTGGCCTGGCGCGGTGCCATTGCTGGCGCAGCCGGTGAGGAGGGCGGATACGGTAATCATTGCAGGTAGAAGTTTGCGCATGGCGTGATGTCCTTTGACTGAAGGGACGCCTACCCTGCGTGCTGAGGGGGGCGGCGAAATGTCAGCGGCATCTGCCGGTTCTGTATGAAATCGAGGACGCAGCCACGGAAACGAAAACGGCCTCCCGAAGGAGGCCGTTCGTGATCATGTCATCGGCGCGAGGCGCCGATCAGATCAGCAGCTGTAGTACAGCTCGTATTCCAGCGGGTGAACGAAGGTGCGGACCTTGATTTCTTCTTCGCTCTTCAGCTCGATGAAGGCATCGATGAAGTCGTCGGAGAACACGCCGCCCTTGGTCAGGAACGCACGGCCCTTGTCCAGCTCTTCCAGAGCTTCCTTCAGGCTGCCGCAAACCTGCGGAATGTCCTTGGCCTCTTCAGGCGGCAGGTCGTACAGGTTCTTGTCGGCAGCATCGCCTGGGTGGATCTTGTTCTGGATACCGTCCAGGCCGGCCATCAGCAGGGCCGCGAAGGCCAGGTATGGGTTGGCCGATGGGTCCGGGAAGCGAGCTTCGATACGGCGGGCTTTCGGGCTGCCGACGTAAGGAATACGGATCGAGGCGGAACGGTTGCGAGCCGAGTAGGCCAGCATTACCGGGGCTTCGAAGCCTGGGACCAGACGCTTGTAGGAGTTGGTCGACGGGTTGGTGAAGCCGTTCAGGGCCTTACCGTGCTTGATGATACCGCCGATGAAGTACAGGGCGGTGTCGGACAGGCCGGCATAGCCTTCACCCGAGAAGGTGTTCTTGCCGTCTTTCCAGATCGACATGTGCACGTGCATGCCCGAGCCGTTGTCGCCGTACAGTGGCTTCGGCATGAAGGTAGCGGTGCGGCCGTAGGCGTCGGCAACGTTGTGCACGACGTACTTCAGCGCCTGTACTTCGTCAGCCTTCTTCACCAGGGTGTTGAACTTGACGCCGATTTCGTTCTGGCCGGCAGTCGCCACTTCGTGGTGGTGAACTTCGACGGTCTGGCCCATTTCTTCCAGTGCGTTGCACATGGCAGTACGGATTTCGTGGTCGTGGTCGAACGGCGGAACCGGGAAGTAGCCGCCCTTCACGCCTGGACGGTGGCCTTTGTTGCCGCCTTCCACGTCAGCGCCGGTCATCCACGAGCCTTGCTCGGAGAAGATCTTGAACATCGAGCCGGAGATGTCCGACTGGAACTTCACTTCGTCGAAAATGAAGAACTCTGGCTCCGGGCCTGCGAATACGGTGTCACCGATGCCGGTGCTCTTCAGGTACTCTTCGGCGCGCTTGGCAATGGCGCGAGGGTCACGATCGTAGCCCTGCATGCTCGACGGGTCGACGATGTCGCAGGTGATGATCAGGGTCGGCTCTTCGGTGAACGGGTCCAGTACGGCAGTTTCGTCGACCGGCATCAGGATCATGTCGGAGGCTTCGATGCCTTTCCAGCCAGCGATGGAGGAACCGTCGAACATCTTGCCGACTTCGAAGAAGTCGTCTTCCAGTGCATCACGCGCCGGCATGGTCACGTGGTGCTGAGTGCCTTTGGTGTCCGTGAAACGCAGATCAATCCACTTGACGTCATGATCTTTGATGAGTTGAACCGACTTCGACATGTTGTCCTCCGGATGGTCTAGAGCGCGGTGGGCCGCTGCCCTGGAAAAAGGGTGTTGCCGGGCGCGGATAGTCGGCCAAGCTTACCTGCCTCACAAGGGAGCAAATTGCATGCCAGTGCCCGAAAATGGCGAGGGCGGGATAAAAGGGGGCGTTTGCGGGCATCTGGGGGTGGGTTGCTGGGGAAAAGTGCACTCTTAAGATGCGAATTTTGGTAGCAGTGCACCAATAGTGTGCATTGCTTGAGTTATGTGCTTTCTTTGAGGGCCTCATCGCTGGCAAGCCAGCTCCCACAGGTAGGGCGCAGGTCTTGAGAACTGTGGATAGCCTGTGGGAGCTGGCTTGCCGGCGATGAGGCCGGTGCAGGCAATATAAATCCGACCTTCTGTACAAAAGTTGGTCAAATCCTGAGCAATTTCCGCTATAATTCGCGCCCCTCATTTTCGGCAGGCCCTGCGCGCGCTGTTAACCAATGAAACTTATCGTCAAAGTCTTCCCAGAAATCACCATCAAGAGCCGGCCGGTGCGCAAGCGCTTCATCCGCCAGCTCGGCAAGAACATCCGCAACGTGCTCAAGGACCTCGATCCTGAGCTCGTGGTCGATGGTGTCTGGGACAATCTCGAAGTGGTCACCCGCGTCGAAGACGAAAAGGTCCAGCGCGAGATGATCGAGCGCCTCACCTGCACCCCGGGTATCACCCACTTCCTGCAGGTAGAGGAATACCCGCTCGGCGACTTCGATGACATCGTCGCCAAGTGCAAGCAGCACTTCGGCCACCTGCTGGCCGGCAAGCACTTCGCCGTGCGCTGCAAGCGCGGTGGTCACCACGACTTCACCTCGATGGACGTCGACCGTTACGTCGGCAGCCAGCTGCGCCAGCAGTGCGGCGCCGCCGGCATCGAGCTGAAGAACCCGGAAGTCCTGGTGCGCATCGAAATCCGCGACCAGCGCCTGTACGTGATCCATAACCAGCACCAGGGCATCGGCGGCTACCCGCTGGGCGCCCTGGAGCAGACACTGGTACTGATGTCCGGTGGCTTCGACTCCACCGTGGCGGCTTATCAGATGATGCGCCGCGGCCTGATGACCCACTTCTGCTTCTTCAACCTCGGTGGCCGTGCCCACGAGCTGGGCGTGATGGAAGTGGCTCACTACCTGTGGAAGAAGTTCGGCAGCAGCCAGCGCGTGCTGTTCATCAGCGTGCCGTTCGAGGAAGTGGTCGGCGAGATTCTGAACAAGGTCGACAACAGCTACATGGGTGTGACGCTGAAGCGCATGATGCTGCGTGGTGCCGCGCACATGGCCGACCGCCTGGAGATCGATGCCCTGGTCACCGGCGAAGCGATTTCCCAGGTGTCCAGCCAGACCTTGCCGAACCTGTCGATCATCGACTCGGCCACCGACAAGCTGGTGCTGCGCCCCCTGCTGGCCAGCCACAAGCAGGACATCATCGACCAGGCCTACGCGATCGGCACTGCCGACTTCGCCAAGCACATGCCAGAATACTGCGGCGTGATCTCGGTAAACCCGACCACCCACGCCAAGCGCCACCGCATGGAGCATGAAGAGAAGCAGTTCGACATGGCCGTGCTGGAGCGCGCCCTGGAACGCGCCCGGTTGATCTCCATCGACCATGTGATCGACGAACTGGGCAAGGACATCGAAATCGAGGAAGTGACCGAGGCGCTGCCCGGCCAGATCGTCATCGACATTCGTCACCCCGATGCCCAGGAAGACGAACCTCTGGTGCTGGACGGTATCGAAGTCCAGGCCATGCCGTTCTATGCCATCAACAGCAAGTTCAAGCAGCTGGATGCCAACCGCCAGTACTTGCTGTATTGCGACAAAGGTGTGATGAGCCGTCTGCACGCACACCACCTGCTCAGTGAGGGACATGCCAATGTGCGTGTTTATCGTCCGGCATAAGACGCCAGGGCTGTATGGCGGCAGCATCCGCCATCGCCCTCCCGACCACCGGGCCCGCTGAGCCTCAAACCATACATATTCGCCGCCTACACTGGCGGCAACCGAATCCTCTGATCGAGATACAGTTGTGATCGAAAATCTGCGTAACATCGCCATCATCGCCCACGTTGACCATGGTAAAACCACCCTGGTCGACAAACTCCTGCGCCAGTCCGGCACCCTGGAGCGTAACGAGCTCAACGACGAGCGCGTGATGGACTCCAACGACCAGGAAAAAGAGCGCGGCATTACCATCCTGGCGAAAAACACCGCCATCAACTGGAACGGCTACCACATCAACATCGTCGACACCCCCGGCCACGCCGACTTCGGTGGCGAGGTTGAGCGTGTAATGTCGATGGTCGACTCCGTGCTGCTGCTGGTCGATGCCCAGGACGGCCCGATGCCGCAAACCCGCTTCGTGACCAAGAAGGCTTTCGAAGCTGGCCTGAAGCCGATCGTCGTGATCAACAAGGTTGACCGCCCGGGCGCGCGTCCTGACTGGGTTCTGGACCAGATCTTCGACCTGTTCGACAACCTCGGTGCCACCGATGATCAGCTGGACTTCCAGGTTGTCTACGCTTCGGCCCTGAACGGCATCGCCGGTCTGGACCACACCGACATGGCCGAAGACATGACCCCGCTGTACCAGTCGATCGTCGACAACGTACCGGCGCCGAACGTTGACGTCGATGGCCCGTTCCAGATGCAGATCTCCGCTCTGGACTACAACAGCTTCCTCGGTGTTATCGGCGTTGGCCGTATCGCCCGTGGTCGTATCAAGCCGAACACCCCGGTTGTTGCCATCGACACCGAAGGCAAGAAGCGTAACGGCCGTATCCTCAAGCTGATGGGCCACCACGGCCTGCACCGCGTCGACGTTGAAGAAGCCCAGGCTGGCGACATCGTCTGCATCAGCGGTTTCGACGAGCTGTTCATCTCCGACACCCTGTGCGACATGAACCACGTCGAGGCGATGAAGCCACTGACCGTTGACGAGCCGACCGTTTCGATGACCTTCCAGGTCAACGACTCGCCGTTCTGCGGCAAGGAAGGCAAGTTCGTCACCAGCCGTAACATCAAGGAACGTCTGGACAAAGAGCTGCTGTACAACGTTGCACTGCGCGTTGAAGAAGGCGACTCGGCTGACAAGTTCAAGGTTTCCGGCCGTGGTGAGCTGCACCTGTCGGTTCTGATCGAAACCATGCGTCGTGAAGGCTTCGAGATGGCTGTAGGCCGCCCTGAAGTGATCATCCGCGAAGTCAACGGCGTGAAGCAGGAGCCGTTCGAGAACGTCACCATCGACATCCCTGAAGAATCCCAGGGCAAGGTCATGGAAGAAATGGGCCTGCGTAAGGGCGACCTGACCAACATGGCGCCGGATGGCAAAGGCCGTGTACGTCTGGAGTACAACGTACCTGCTCGTGGTCTGATCGGTTTCCGTAACCAGTTCCTGACTCTGACCAACGGTGCCGGCATCCTGACCTCGATCTTCGATCGCTACGACACCATGAAAGCCGGCCAGATGTCCGGTCGCCTGAACGGTGTACTGGTTTCGATCGAGACCGGCAAGGCGCTGACCTACTCGCTGGAAACCCTGCAGGCTCGCGGCAAGCTGTTCATCGAGCACGGTCAGGACATCTACAACGGTCAGATCATCGGCCTGAACAGCCGTGACAACGACCTGGGCGTGAACCCGACCAAAGGCAAGAAGCTCGACAACATGCGTGCTTCGGGCAAAGACGAAGTCATCGCCCTGGTACCGCCGGTTCGCCACACCCTGGAACAGGCCCTGGAATTCATCCAGGACGACGAGCTGTGCGAAGTGACTCCGAAGTCGATCCGCCTGCGCAAGAAGATCCTGGACGAAGGCGAGCGTACCCGCGCTGCCAAGAAAGCCAAGGCTTGATCGTCTAGCTTGAGCTGAAACGAAAACGCCCCCGGTCGAAAGGCCGGGGGCGTTTTTGTTTGTCTGACGCAGGTTTTTGTAGGTGATATCTCAAGCTGATGTAGGTGGCATCTTTCACGGCCTTTTGCGACTTGTGCGCGCTTGTTGTGATGCATAGCGTGAAGTGCTTTCTCGAAGCAGGAAGCATGCACATGAATTACCGTTTAGCGCTGGCCATCCCCTGCCTGATGGCTGGCTTGCAGGCTTGCACCATGCAGGATTGTGCCAGCCTGCGTCCGCAGGATGTTGTCCAGTGCCATATTGGCAAGGTGCGTCAGGCACCCTTGGAAGCCGTATTGCTCGAGCAAGCCTCCGAGCCTGGGTATGCGTTCCGTCGCTTGCAGATGGTTTCGCAGGTTTGGGAACCAGCGCCGGTGGTTGAGCCGCGCCGCTGGGAGCATGATGTCGAGCTGCATATCCCGCACAATGCCGTGCCCGGCAAAGCCTTGCTGGTGGTGAACAACGGTGTACGGTTCGGACCGGCGCAAACCCCGGACTATACCCGCGAGGCATTGCGCGAGGTCGCCCTCAAGGCACGGATGGCCGTGGTCATGATCAGCGATGTGCCCAATCAGTACGTGACCTTCAACGATAACGAGAAGCCCTTGCGCGAGGATGACGCCGTGGCCCATACCTGGGCTCATGCGCTTCGCGGCGCCGCGCCGGAATTGCCACTGCACGTGCCGATGGCCGCGGCGGCAAGCCGGGCGATGGATCTGGCCGAGCAAGAGCTGGCAGGGCAAGGGCTCACGGTGGACCGCTTCATTATCACGGGTGCCTCCAAGCGCGGCTGGAGCGCATGGCTCACGGCATTGGCCGATGAGCGGGTGATGGCCATCGTGCCCAGTGTGATCGACGTCGCGGATACTTCGGACATGCTGGCCGGATTGCGCAAGCGTTATGGTGGTCACTGGCCCTTGGCGCTGGGTTCCTACCAGCAGGCTGGTGTCCTGCAACAGCTGGGCACCCCGGCATTCGAGCGGCTGATGGCGATGATGGACCCGATGCAGTACCTGAACGAGAAAAGGCAGCGTCTGGCCATTCCCAAGTACCTGGTGTCCGCCAGTGGTGACGATTTCTTCGCCCCTGACCCGGTCACCGATTATCAGCAGCGCCTGCCGGGCCAGACCAGCCTCAGGGTATTGCCGAACTCTGACCATGGCGGGGTGCGTCAAGCGGTAGTCAGTACCTTGGTACCTGCAGTGACGCGCCTGCGCGATGGCACACCTTTGCCAAGCGTGCAGGTGTCGGCCAGCGGGTATGCCGGGCAGATGAGCGTCGACTTCTCTGAGCCGCCAGTGGCGGTGAAGGTGTGGACGGCGAGCAACAGCCAGGACCGCGACTTCCGTTTTGCCTGCGGGGTGCGCTACCAATCCGAGACGCTCGCTCCCATGCAGAGCTTCACCCTGCAGCGCACGCCGCCGGCGGTGGGATGGCAGGCGCAGTTCGTCGAAGCGAAGTTTGCTGATGGCTTTATCGCTACCAGCCCGGTCAGCGTGCTGCCGCAGACCTATCCCGAACATCCACCGGCGGAGCAGGGTGGTGCATGCAGGAGCTTTCCCTCTGGCGGAAAGTAGAAATCTGGCTTGGCACATAATTGGCCAGCAGTGGCCGCTTTGCGGCCCTTCGCGGGCTTGCCCGCTCCCACAGGTGTGTCGCTGAGCCCATGATTTGCGCGACCCTTGTGGGAGCGGGCAAGCCCGCGAAGAGGCCCTTGAAGGCTAGCGATCAGCGCCCGACCACCTTGGGCTTGTACGCACAATACCCCGGCCGCGGCCCGACCTTGGGGTGGTTGCGGCAGGTATCCGGCCGCTTGTCATAAATAGTGCACAGCCGGCTTTTACGATCCAGATACAGGCAGTCATCATTGCTCATCCGGGTCAGGGTGAAGATCCCCGACTTCTGGTTGAAGCGTTCGATGATGCCATCCTTCTGCAGGCGCTTGGCGATGTTCTTCGGCGGTTCGTCCTTCTCGAACTCGTCGACCACGCCGATACGGATCAGATCCTTGATCTTCACCTCCACCGGCAGGGTGCAGCAGGTCGAATGGCAGCCATGGCACATGTTGCTGGTGTAGCGCTGCCAGGTCTCCAGGCGGTCGACTTCGGCTGCGGCGATCAGGGTCGTTTTCATCTTTATGGGGTGTATCACGGTCTTGGGGCGCGCGATCATACCGGAATTGTTCAATTTATGAACAACCTTTTGCCGGAATCGCAAAGTGGGCATGAAAACTGCGAACGCTAACTGTCACTCCCTGTCGAAGGGTCTAGGCTCAACAGTCTCCCTCCGTTTTCGTCAACTTGCCCGAGGATGCCGCATGTCCCAGGAACCCAAAGCTCGTGACGCCGAGGTGGCCGAATTTCGCGCCGCTGTACTGGACAAGCTGACCTACGCGGTTGGCAAGGACCCAGAGCACGCCTTCGACCACGACTGGTTCGAAGCCATCGCCCTGGCCGCGCGCGATCACATGGTCGATCACTGGATGGACCACACCCGCCAGGCGTATCGCCGCAGCCAGAAGCGGGTCTATTACCTTTCTCTCGAATTCCTCATCGGCCGGCTGCTGTATGACAGCCTGAGCAACCTGGGCCTGCTCGACATTGCCCGCGACGCATTGGAAGGGCTGAACGTGGACCTGGAGCGCATTCGCCTGCTCGAGCCTGATGCTGCGCTGGGCAACGGTGGCCTGGGCCGCCTGGCGGCGTGCTTCATGGAGAGCATGTCGACCCTGGGCATCGCTGCTCACGGTTATGGCATCCGCTATGAGCACGGGCTGTTCCGTCAGGCCATGGTCGATGGCTGGCAGCAGGAGCAGACCGAGAACTGGCTCGACTTCGGCAACCCCTGGGAGTTCGAGCGCGCCGAGGTGATCTACCCCATCAGCTTTGGCGGCAGCGTCGAAACGGTGCACGACACCCACGGCCAGCAGCGCCAGGTATGGTGGCCGGGCGAGACCGTGCGGGCGGTGGCCTACGATACCCCGGTGGTCGGTTGGCGCGGGGCCAGCGTCAATACCCTGCGCCTGTGGCGTGCGCGGGCGCTGGAAGAGCTGCACCTGGAACGCTTCAATGCCGGCGACCACCTGGGCGCGGTGGCCGAGGTGGCACGGGCCGAAAGCATTTCGCGGGTGCTGTACCCGGCCGACAGCACCGAGGCGGGCCAGGAACTGCGCCTGCGCCAGGAATACTTCTTCGTCTCGGCTTCGTTGCAGGACCTGCTGCGCCGCCATCTGAACATGCACGACAACCTGCTCAACCTGCCGGATGCGGCGGCCATCCAGCTCAACGACACCCACCCGTCGATCGCCGTGGCCGAGCTGATGCGCCTGCTGGTCGACCAGCATGAGATCCCTTGGGATACCGCCTGGGAGCTGACCGTCGGCACCCTGGCCTACACCAACCACACCTTGCTGCCCGAAGCCCTGGAAACCTGGCCCGTTGCGCTGATGGAACGCATGCTGCCGCGGCACATGCAGATCATCTACCTGATCAACGCCTACCACATCGACGCGCTGCGGGCGAAAGGCCTGCACGACTTCGACGTGTTGCGGGCTGTGTCGTTGATCGAGGAAGACAATGGCCGCCGGGTGCGCATGGGCAACCTGGCGTTCCTCGGCTCGCACAGCGTCAACGGTGTGTCGGCGCTGCACAGCAAGCTGATGAAAAGCACGGTGTTCGCCGAGCTGCACAAGCTCTACCCGCAACGGATCAACAACAAGACCAACGGCATTACCTTCCGCCGCTGGCTGTACCAGTCCAACCCGCAGCTGACCGCCATGCTGGTCGAGGCGTTGGGCCCTGAGTTGCTGGACGATCCGGAAGGGCGCCTGGTCAATCTGGTGCCGTTCGCCGACAAGAGCGGCTTCCGCAAGCAGTTCGCCGCGCAGCGCCTGCACAGCAAGCGTGCCCTGGCCAGCATCATCCAGGACCGGCTGGGCGTTACGGTGAACCCCGAAGCGCTGTTCGATGTGCAGGTCAAGCGCATTCACGAATACAAGCGCCAGTTGCTAAACCTGCTGCACACCGTGGCGCTGTACCAGGCCATGCGCAACGACCCCGGTACCGACTGGGTGCCGCGGGTGAAGATCTTCGCCGGCAAGGCCGCGGCCAGCTATCACCAGGCCAAGCTGATCATCAAGCTGGCCAACGACATCGCCCGGGTGGTGAACAACGACCCCACCGTGCGCGGTCTGCTGAAGGTGGTGTTCCTGCCCAACTACAACGTCAGTCTGGCTGAAAGCATCATCCCGGCGGCGGACCTTTCCGAGCAGATTTCCACCGCCGGTTACGAAGCGTCCGGCACCAGCAACATGAAGTTCGGCCTGAACGGCGCGTTGACCATCGGTACCCTGGATGGTGCCAATGTCGAGATGAGCGAGCAGGTGGGTACCGAAAACATGTTCATCTTCGGCCTTACTGCGCAGCAGGTGGAGGCCAGGCGGCGCGACGGTGACTTTGGCGCCAGTGCGGCGATTGCCGCGTCCAGCCGCCTGAACGACGTGTTGCAGGCTGTTCGCAGCGGGGTGTTCTCACCGGACGACCCGTCGCGCTACAGCGCGCTGATCGACGGGCTGGTAGCTCATGACCGTTTCCTGGTGTGTGCCGATTTCGATGCCTACTGGGATGCCCAGCGCCGGGTCGAGGAGCTGTGGCACACGCCGCAGGAATGGTGGCGCATGGCGGTGCTGAATACCGCGCGGATGGGCTGGTTCTCCTCGGACCGGACCATTCGGGAATATGCCAGCGAGATCTGGAAGGCGCTGGATTGAGGAAAAGGGGCCGCTGTGCGGCCCATCGCCGGCAAGCCAGCTCCCACCTCGACCGCGTCGACCTTGAGCCATGTGCAGTCCCTGTGGGAGCTGGCTTGCCGGCGATGGGCTGCACAGCAGCCCCAACCGACCATCGGCTTGGTGCTTGCTGAACTTCAGGGGCCGAAGTCGAGTCTCTTTGCTCGCTAGCCCGCAACTCTCCCTGTAAACTGCGGGGGTTTTTATCCCCCAATCCTTTCGGAGCCATACATGTCCCGCGTTACCCTGAGTCGCTATCTGATTGAGCAGACCCGCAGCAACAATACCCCTGCCGATCTGCGCTTCCTGATCGAAGTGGTGGCGCGTGCGTGCAAGGAAATCAGCCATCACGTGTCCAAAGGCGCCCTCGGTGGCGTGCTGGGCAGCATGGGCACTGAAAACGTGCAGGGCGAAGTCCAGAAGAAACTGGACGTGATTTCCAACGATATCCTGCTGGAAGCCAACGAATGGGGCGGCCACCTGGCCGGCATGGCTTCCGAAGAAATGGACAACGCCTACCAGATCCCGGGCAAGTACCCGAAAGGCGCCTACCTGCTGGTATTCGACCCGCTGGACGGCTCGTCCAACATTGACGTCAACGTTTCGGTCGGCACCATCTTCTCGGTACTGCGTTGCCCTAACGAATACCTGAGCCAGAACGAAACCCTGAACGAAAAAGCCTTCCTGCAACCAGGCACCCAGCAGGTCGCCGCCGGTTATGCCATCTACGGCCCGCAGACCATGCTGATCCTGACCCTGGGCAACGGCGTCAAGGGCTTCACCCTGGACCGCGAACTGGGCAGCTTCGTCCTCACCCACGAAAACATCCGCGTGCCGGAAACTACCGCAGAATTCGCCATCAACATGTCCAACCAGCGCCACTGGGAAGCCCCGGTTCAGCGTTACGTGGGCGAACTGCTGGCAGGCGAGACCGGCCCGCTGAAGAAAAACTACAACATGCGCTGGATCGCCTCGATGGTGGCCGACGTACACCGCATCCTGACCCGTGGCGGCCTGTTCATGTACCCACGTGACGCCCGCGAACCGAGCAAGCCGGGCAAGCTGCGCCTGATGTACGAAGCCAACCCGATGTCCTTCATCATCGAACAGGCCGGCGGCGCCTCCACCAACGGTTACGATCGCATCCTCGACATCCAGCCAGAAAGCCTGCACCAACGTGTGTCGGTAATCCTCGGCTCGAAGGAAGAGGTCGAGCGCGTCACCGCCTACCACAAGGAGTAAGTCATGCTCGCACCTTGGCAGCCGTTGCTGGAGTGGTGGTTCGGTTGGGGCACCAGTCCCCAGGCCGTGGCTGACGAGAAGAGCACGCTGTGGTTCGGCAAGCATCATGATGCCGAGGCCCATGCGCTGTTTGGCGAGCTGGTCGAGCATGCCCTGGAGGGTGGGCTCGACGAGTGGCAGCAAAGCCCGCAGGGCTGGCTGGGCCTGCTGATCCTGCTGGACCAGCTGCCGCGCATGATCTACCGCGACACGCCGCGTGCCTTCGAGGGCGACCGGCGTGCCCAGGTGGTGGCGATGCAGGGTTTGCAGAAGAACTGGGATTACCAACTGCTGCCGATACAGCGGGTGTTCGTGCTGCTGGTTCTGGAACATGCCGAAGTGCTGGACTGGCAGAACCTGTGCGTCGAGCGCTACCAGGTGCTGCTGGACGAGCAACCCGAAGCCAACCGCCGGTTGTTCGAAGGCTTCCTCGACTATGCCGAGCAGCACCAGCGGGTAATTGCCCGTTTCGGGCGCTTCCCGCACCGCAACCTGGTGCTGGAGCGGCCGAGTACCAGCGAAGAGATGGACTTTTTGCTGGAGCCTGGGTCCAGGTTCTGATTCCAGGGTTGGCGGGATCCTTGTAGGAGCAGCCTTGTGCTGCGAAGTGTCCCTCGCTGCCCATGCATCCCTGTTGGCCTTACCGGCCCTTTCGCAGCACAAGGCTGCTCCTACAGTACGTAGGGGCGGCCTTTTTGTTTGTGCGGGGTAATTCTTTGTGATTAATCGCACAGTAGTGGCCATCCGACCAATGGTGTAGGGGTAGAGGAGGGGGAGCAGGGAACCTGGGAGGGTTTTTACCGTCGAAGGTCACTGCAGGCCACTCGCCTGTATCCCCTCTCCAGGAGTGTCCTTCATGTCGTTGCGTTCCCTCGCCCTGTTGTCGCTGTGCGTCGTTCTGACTGCCTGCAGCAAGATCAATCAGGAAAACTATTCCAAGATCAAGGCCGGTATGAACAAGGCCGAGGTCGAGCAGCTGCTCGGCACGCCGACCGAGTGCTCTGGCGCGCTGGGCATGAGCAGCTGCACCTGGGGGGACGAGAAGAGCTTCATCAGTGTGCAGTACGCGGCTGACAAGGTGCTCATGTATTCAGGGCAGGGTCTCAAATGAGGCGCGTGTATCTGCTGATGGGGGTATGCCTGGCGTTGCTGCTGGGCGGTTGTGCCGGCTCCGTGCACGACCCGCTGGCGCCGAAAACCGCGGGCAACATCGACCTCAAGCGCTACCAGGGCAAGTGGTACGAACTTGCGCGCCTGCCAATGCGCTACCAGACCGGCTGTGAGCAGTCCGAAGCGCACTACAACCTCAGGCTCGATGGTAGCCTCGGCGTGCTCAACCGCTGCCGCACCATGGGTGACGAATGGCTGCGCGCCGAGGGGCATGCGAACATCCAGGAGCCAGGGCACACCGACAAGTTGTGGGTCGAGTTCGATAACTGGTTCACCAAGCTGGTGCCAGGGGTGGCGAGGGGCGAGTACTGGATCCTGTATGTGGATGATCGCTATCGCACGGCGGTGGTCGGCAGCCCGGACCGCAAGCACTTGTGGCTACTGTCGCGTACGCCGACGCTACCAGCCTGGGAGCGCGAGAACCTGATGTCCAAGGCCCGGCAGCAGGGTTATGACACCAGTCGGCTGATCTGGCGCGCGTCGGACCAGCAGATCGTCAAGATGCACTGAATTTATGGGGGGCTTCTTGAAACCCCCTACCGACACAGGCCCACTCTTACGGGAGAACCAACCCCCCTGGAGGAGCGGCCTTGTGTCGCGATGGGCCGCAAAGAGGCCCCAATAAACTCACCCCAACAGCTGTCGCAACACCTCGGCAAACGCCAGCGCGCTTTGCTCTTCCTGCGCATGCCGCCCCTGGCGCACCACCCACTGCCCATTCACCATCACATCCCGCACCTGGCGATCGCCGCCGGCAAACAGCCAGCGGTTGAGAATCGCATCCCCATCGGCCATGGCGATGTAAGGGTCCTGCCCATCGAGCACCAGCCAGTCGGCGCGCTTGCCCACGGCCAGTTCCCCGACCGCCTGCCCCAGCGCCTGCGCACCGCCCGCCAGGGCAGCGTCATACAACGTCCGCCCGACCATCGGCTGGTCGCCGCGATACAGGCGGTTACGCCGCTGGTCGCGCAGCCGCTGGCCATATTCCAGCCAGCGCAGTTCCTCCACCACGCTCAGCGACACATGGCTGTCCGAACCAATGCCCATGCGCCCACCCTGCGCCAGGTAGTCCACTGCCGGGAAAATCCCGTCGCCCAGGTTGGCCTCGGTGGTCAGGCAAAGTCCGGCTACCGCGCCGCTGCGGGCCATGGCGGTGACTTCATCCGGCTCTGCGTGGGTTGCGTGCACCAGGCACCAGCGCGGGTCCACATCCACATGCTCGTACAGCCACTGCAACGGGCGCAGGCCGCTCCAGGCCAGGCAGTCGTCGACTTCCTTCTGCTGCTCGGCGATATGGATATGCACCGGGCACTGTTTGTCGCTGGCTGACAGCACTTCGGCGATCTGCCCGGGCGTCACCGCGCGCAGCGAATGGAAGCACAGACCCAGTTGCTGCGCGGGTTGTGCGGCCAGCAGCGGGGCCAGCTGCGCTTGCAGTTGCAGGTACTGTTCAGTGGAATTTATGAAGCGCCGTTGCCCGTCATTCGGGGCTTGGCCGCCGAAGCCTGCGTGGCTGTACAGCACCGGCAGCAAGGTCAGGCCAATGCCGCTGTCGGCTGCAGCCGCGCTGATGCGGTGGGACAGTTCTGCCGGGTCGGCGTAGGCCCTGCCGGCCTGGTCATGGTGCACGTAGTGGAACTCGGCGACCGAGGTATAGCCGGCCTTGAGCATTTCGATGTACAGCTGGCGGGCGATGACCTGCAGCTGCTCTGGACTGATCTGGCCGACCAGGCGGTACATCAGGTCGCGCCAGGTCCAGAAACTGTCGTTGGGGTTGCCGGCGACTTCCGCCAGCCCTGCCATGGCGCGCTGGAAGGCATGCGAGTGCAGGTTGGGCATGCCGGGCAGCAGCGGGCCGGCCAGCCGCTCGGCGCCTTCGGCCGAGGCGCCCGGTTCGATGCGGGCCACATGGCCATCACTGGTGACCTCGATGCGGACATGGCTGGCCCAGCCCGTGGGTAGCAGGGCGCGTTCGGCAAAGTAGGCGGACATCGGTGAAAATCCTGTTATTGTTAACTTGTATATACATATACAGGCGTTTGCCTGCCGGGTAAACTGCGGCAAGCTACCGCTCATTCCATTTGCACAAGGATCCAACGCCGTGCCGACACCTCCTGTCTCCGCGCTGGTTGCCCAGATGGGCGAGGGCCCGGCTCCGCTTTACGCCCGGGTCAAACAGATGATCATCCAGCAGATCGACAACGGCAGCTGGCCACCGCATCACCGGGTACCCTCGGAGAGCGAACTGGTCAGTGAGCTGGGCTTCAGCCGCATGACCATCAACCGCGCGCTGCGCGAGCTCACTGCCGAAGGCCTGCTGGTGCGCATGCAAGGGGTCGGTACCTTCGTGGCCGAGCCCAAGGGGCGTTCGGCGCTGTTCGAGGTCAACAACATCGCCGACGAAATTGCCGCGCGTGGCCACCAGCATAGCTGCCAGGTGATTACCCTCACCGAGGAAACGGCCGGTTCCGAGCGGGCCCTGGCCCTGGACATGCGCGAAGGCCAGCGAGTGTTCCACTCGCTGATCGTGCATTTCGAGAACGGCGTACCGGTGCAGATTGAGGACCGCTACGTCAATGCGGCGATTGCCCCCGACTACCTCAAGCAGGACTTCACCCGGCAGACGCCATACGCCTACCTGTCGCAGGTGGCGCCGCTGACCGAGGGTGAGCACGTGGTCGAGGCAATCCTGGCCGAGCCGGAAGAATGCCGCCTGTTGCAGATCGAGCGGGGCGAGCCCTGCCTGCTGATCCGCCGCCGCACCTGGTCCGGCCGCCAGCCGGTGACCGCCGCGCGGCTGATCCACCCCGGTTCCCGTCATCGCCTGGAAGGACGTTTCAGTAAATGAGTCAGCTGCAGTTGTTGCGTGCGCAGGGCTACCCGCGCATGCCGTGGAAGAATGGTGGCGGTTTCACCGAAGAGATTACCCGCGACAGTGGCGAAGGCCTGGACGGCTTTGGCTGGCGCTTGTCGATTGCCGATATCGAGGAGTCCGGTGGCTTTTCCACCTTCGCCGGCTACCAGCGGATCATCACCGTGTTGCAGGGCGACGGCATGCGCCTGCTGGTGGACGGCCAGGCCAGCCGGCCGTTGCTGCCGTTCGATGCCTTTGCCTTCAGCGGCGAGAGCCAGGTCAGCTGCAAGCTTCTGGGCGGGGCGATCCGTGATTTCAACCTGATATATGCACCGCAGCGCTACCGGGCGCGGTTGCAGTGGTTCGATGGCACCAGCCGTTTGTACAGTTCGGCGTCGACGGTGTTGCTGTTCGCTGCCAGCAGCCAGGTCGAGGTGGGTATTGCCGGGCGTGAGACGCAGCGGTTGGGGTTGTATGACTGCCTGCGGCTGGAGGGCAATGACCAGTTGTTGGGGTTGGATGTGCAGGGGCGGTTCTGCCTGATCGAACTCGTTTCACGTTGAGATAGCCGGGGGCTGCTGCGCAGCCCTTCGCGGGCTTGCCCGCTCCCACAGGTACAGCGCACGCCTTGAAGGCAGTGGAGCTCTCTGTGGGAGCGGGCAAGCCCGCGAAGGGCCGCGCAGCGGCCCCATTTCTTTTGCCATTCAGCGGAAAGGTCCAATTATTTTAGTTGTCCATGCTTGTACATACAAGTAAAGGTGTGTTTGTATATCTACCACGACATACCCGCCCGCGGACGACCGCAGAGGACCTTTCCCGTGACCGACAACAACAAATACCGTGACGTTGAAATCCGTGCCCCACGTGGCAACAAGCTGACTGCCAAAAGCTGGCTGACCGAAGCGCCACTGCGCATGCTGATGAACAACCTCGATCCACAGGTCGCGGAAAACCCGAAGGAACTGGTGGTGTACGGCGGTATCGGCCGCGCTGCCCGTAACTGGGCGTGCTACGACAAGATCGTCGAGACCCTGACCCGCCTGGAAGACGACGAAACCCTGCTGGTGCAGTCGGGCAAGCCGGTCGGCGTGTTCAAGACCCACAGCAACGCCCCGCGCGTACTGATTGCCAACTCCAACCTGGTGCCGCACTGGGCCAACTGGGAACACTTCAACGAACTGGACGCCAAGGGCCTGGCCATGTACGGCCAGATGACCGCCGGCAGCTGGATCTACATCGGCAGCCAGGGCATCGTCCAGGGCACCTACGAAACCTTCGTCGAAGCCGGTCGCCAGCATTACGGCGGCAGCCTGAAAGGCAAGTGGGTACTGACCGCCGGCCTGGGCGGCATGGGCGGCGCCCAGCCACTGGCCGCCACCCTGGCCGGTGCCTGCTCGCTGAACATCGAATGCCAGCAGAGCCGCATCGACTTCCGTCTGGAAACCCGCTACGTCGACGAGCAGGCCACTGACCTCGACGACGCCCTGGCACGCATTGCCAAGTACACCGCCGAAGGCAAGGCCATCTCCGTCGCCCTGCACGGCAACGCTGCCGAAATCCTGCCAGAGCTGGTCAAGCGTGGCGTGCGCCCGGACATGGTCACCGACCAGACCAGCGCCCACGACCCGCTGAACGGTTACCTGCCAGCCGGCTGGACCTGGGAACAGTACCGCGACCGCGCACAGACCGAACCGGCTGCAGTGGTCAAGGCCGCCAAGCAGTCGATGGCCGTGCACGTGCAAGCCATGCTCGATTTCCAGAAGCAGGGTGTTCCGACCTTCGACTATGGCAACAACATCCGCCAGATGGCCAAGGAAGAAGGCGTGGCCAATGCCTTCGACTTCCCGGGCTTCGTGCCGGCCTACATCCGCCCGCTGTTCTGCCGTGGCATCGGCCCGTTCCGCTGGGCGGCGCTGTCCGGTGATGCCGAAGACATCTACAAGACCGACGCCAAGGTCAAGGAACTGATCCCCGACGACGCCCACCTGCACCGCTGGCTGGACATGGCTCGCGAGCGCATCAGCTTCCAGGGCCTGCCGGCACGTATCTGCTGGGTTGGTCTGGGCCTGCGCGCCAAGCTGGGCCTGGCGTTCAACGAAATGGTACGCAGCGGCGAGCTGTCGGCACCGATCGTGATCGGTCGTGACCACCTGGACTCCGGTTCGGTGTCCAGCCCCAACCGTGAAACCGAAGCCATGCGCGACGGTTCCGACGCTGTCTCCGACTGGCCGCTGCTCAACGCCCTGCTGAACACCGCCGGCGGTGCTACCTGGGTTTCGCTGCACCACGGTGGTGGCGTGGGCATGGGCTTCTCCCAGCACTCTGGCATGGTCATCGTCTGCGACGGTACCGATGAAGCCGCCGAGCGTATCGCTCGCGTGCTGACCAACGACCCAGGGACCGGTGTGATGCGTCATGCCGATGCCGGTTACGACATCGCCATCGAGTGCGCCAAGGAGCAGGGCCTGGACCTGCCGATGATCACTGGCTGATCGCCACGCTTTGGATCGCACCCCACAAGGGGTGATACTGAACAACAAGAAGGAGCACGCAGGCACTCACAAACGGGCCTGCGGCTCCACGCGATTGGAGTAGTGAAGTGACCGAATTGACCCTCAAGCCCGGCACCCTGACCCTGGCCCAGCTGCGCGCCATCCATGCCGCGCCCGTGCGCTTGCAACTGGACGCCAGCGCCGCGCCGGCCATCGACGCCAGCGTTGCCTGCGTCGAGCAGATCATTGCCGAAGACCGTACCGCCTACGGCATCAACACCGGTTTCGGCCTGCTGGCCTCGACCCGCATCGCCAGCCACGACCTGGAAAACCTGCAGCGCTCGCTGGTGCTGTCCCACGCCGCCGGTGTCGGCGCGCCGCTGGATGACGACCTGGTGCGGCTGATCATGGTGCTGAAGATCAACAGCCTCAGCCGTGGTTTCTCCGGCATCCGTCGCAAAGTCATCGACGCGCTGATTGCCCTGGTCAACGCCGAAGTCTATCCGCACATCCCGCTGAAGGGTTCGGTGGGCGCTTCCGGCGACCTCGCCCCGCTGGCGCACATGTCGCTGGTGCTGCTGGGTGAAGGCAAGGCCCGCTACAAGGGCCAGTGGCTGCCAGCCACCGAAGCCCTGGCCGTGGCCGGCCTCGAGCCGCTGACCCTGGCCGCCAAGGAGGGCCTGGCCCTGCTCAACGGCACCCAGGCGTCCACCGCCTATGCCCTGCGTGGTCTGTTCCAGGGCGAGGACCTGTACGCCGCTGCCATCGCCTGCGGCGGCCTGAGCGTCGAAGCCGCACTGGGCTCGCGCTCGCCATTCGATGCGCGCATTCACGAAGTGCGTGGCCAGCGCGGCCAGATCGACACTGCTGCCTGCTTCCGTGACCTGCTGGGCGACTCCAGCGAAGTGTCGCTGTCGCACAAGAACTGCGACAAGGTCCAGGACCCGTACTCGCTGCGCTGCCAGCCTCAGGTCATGGGCGCCTGCCTGACCCAGTTGCGCCAGGCCGCCGAGGTACTGGGCATCGAAGCCAACGCCGTGTCGGACAACCCGCTGGTGTTCGCTGCCGAAGGTGACGTGATTTCCGGCGGTAACTTCCACGCCGAACCGGTGGCCATGGCCGCGGACAACATCGCCCTGGCCATTGCCGAAATCGGTTCGCTCAGCGAGCGCCGTATCTCGCTGATGATGGACAAGCACATGTCCCAGCTGCCGCCGTTCCTGGTGGAAAACGGTGGGGTCAACTCGGGCTTCATGATCGCCCAGGTCACCGCTGCTGCCCTGGCCAGCGAGAACAAGGCCCTGTCGCACCCGCACAGCGTCGACAGCCTGCCGACCTCGGCCAACCAGGAAGACCACGTGTCGATGGCCCCGGCTGCCGGCAAGCGCCTGTGGGAAATGGCCGAAAACACCCGTGGCGTGCTGGCCATCGAATGGCTGGGCGCCTGCCAGGGCCTGGACCTGCGCAAGGGCCTGAAGACCTCGGCCAAGCTGGAGCAGGCGCGCCAGGCGCTGCGCAGCGAAGTGCCGCACTACGACCGTGACCGTTTCTTCGCCCCCGACATCGAAAAGGCCGTGGAACTGTTGGCCAAGGGTCGCCTGACCGGCCTGCTGCCGGCTGGTGTGCTGCCAAGCCTGTAATGCCCCCAGGGGCCGCTGTGCGGCCCATCGCCGGCAAGCCGGCTCCCACAGATGGAGATGCGACACACCATCTCTGTGGGAGCTGGCTTGCCGGCGATTGGGCTGTAAGGCAGCCCCCCTCGATCTCACGACCACAAAAACAATTTAAGGACGTGACATGCAACAAGCTCAAGGTCTAAAGCGCGGGCTAAGTGCCCGCCACATCCGTTTCATGGCCCTCGGTTCCGCCATCGGCACCGGGCTGTTCTACGGTTCCGCCTCGGCCATCCAGATGGCCGGCCCGGCCGTGCTGCTGGCCTACCTGATCGGCGGCGCCGCCGTGTTCATGGTCATGCGCGCCCTCGGCGAAATGGCTGTGCACAACCCGGTCGCCGGCTCGTTCGGCCACTACGCCAGCACCTACCTCGGCCCCATGGCCGGCTTCATCCTCGGCTGGACCTACGCCTTCGAGATGGTCATCGTCGCCATCGCCGACGTCACCGCCTTCGGTATCTACATGGGCTTCTGGTTCCCGGAAGTGGCCCGCTGGATCTGGGTGCTGGGCATCGTCTTCCTGATCGGCGGCCTCAACCTGTGCAACGTCAAGGTCTTCGGCGAAATGGAATTCTGGCTGTCGCTGCTCAAGGTCGGCGCCATCGTGGCGATGATCCTGGCCGGCCTCGGCATCATGGCCTTCGGCTTCAGCCAGGTAGGCACCGGGCAGGCCGTGGGTGTCAGCAACCTGTTCGACCACGGCGGCTTCATGCCCAATGGCGTGGGTGGCCTGATCGCTTCCTTTGCCGTGGTGATGTTCGCGTTCGGCGGCATCGAGATCATCGGCGTGACCGCCGGTGAGGCCAAGGACCCGCAGCGGGTCATCCCCAAGGCGATCAACGCCGTGCCGCTGCGCATCCTGCTGTTCTACGTGCTCACCCTGTTCGTGCTGATGTGCCTGTTCCCATGGCCGCAGATTGGCAGCCAGGGCAGCCCGTTCGTGCAAATCTTCAGTAACCTGGGCATCGGCTCTGCCGCCGCGGTGCTGAACATCGTGGTGATTTCTGCCGCGATCTCGGCAATCAACAGCGACATCTTCGGCGCCGGCCGCATGATGTACGGCCTGGCCCAGCAAGGCCACGCGCCGCGCGGCTTCAGCAAGCTGTCGAAGCACGGCGTGCCGTGGATGACCGTTGTGGTGATGGGTGCTGCGCTGCTGATCGGCGTGCTGCTCAACTACCTGATCCCGGAGAACGTGTTCCTGCTGATCGCCTCGATCGCCACCTTCGCTACCGTCTGGGTGTGGCTGATGATCCTGCTCACCCAGGTGGCCATGCGCCGCAGCATGAGCCGTGAACAAGTGGCCCAGCTGCAGTTCCCGGTACCATTCTGGCCATACGGCCCAGCCATGGCCATTGCGTTCATGGTGTTCATCTTTGGCGTGCTCGGTTACTTCCCGGATACCCAGGCGGCACTGCTCGTCGGCGTGGTCTGGGTGGTGTTCCTGGTGGCGTCCTACCTGCTGTGGTGCAAGCCGCGCGCAGGGCAGGGCAAGCCAGTAGCGGAACCGGCCGAGCTGCACCGCTAAGTAAAGGAGTCGATGTATGAGAACCGTCTGGCAGCACTGCCATGTGGCAACCATGGCCGAGGGCCGTTACTCGGCCATTGAGGACGCGGCCATTGTCACCAACGCCGGGCTGATCGAGTGGATCGGCCCGCGCGTCGAGCTGGCGTCGGTCGAGGCCGAACGTACGGTGGACCTGGGCGGCGCCTGGGTTACCCCGGGGCTGATCGACTGCCACACCCACGCGGTGTTCGGTGGCAACCGCAGCGGCGAGTTCGAGCAGCGCCTGCAGGGCGTGAGCTATGCCGAAATCGCCGCACAGGGCGGTGGCATCGCCAGCACCGTGCGGGCCACCCGCGCGGCCAGCGAGGACGAGCTGTTCGCCAGTGCTCGCCAGCGGGTCCAGGCGCTGATGCGCGATGGCGTGACCACCATCGAGATCAAGTCCGGCTACGGCCTGGACCTGGCCAACGAGCGCAAGATGCTGCGTGTGGCCCGGCGCCTGGCCGACGAGTTGCCTCTGGCGGTGCGCGCCACCTGTCTGGCAGCCCATGCCTTGCCGCCGGAATACGTCGGCCGGGCTGATGACTATATCGCGCACATCTGCGATGAAATGCTGCCGGCCCTGGCCGCCGAAGGCCTGGTGGACGCAGTGGATGCCTTCTGCGAACACCTGGCGTTCTCCCCGGCCCAGGTCGAGCGGCTGTTCATCAAGGCGCACGAACTGGGCCTGCCGGTCAAGCTGCACGCCGAACAGTTGTCGTCGCTGCACGGTTCCAGCCTGGCGGCGCGCTACCAGGCGCTGTCGGCCGACCACCTGGAGTTCATGACCGAGGACGACGCCATTGCCATGGCAAAAGCCGGCACGGTCGCCGTGCTGCTGCCGGGCGCGTTCTACTTCCTGCGCGAAACCCAGCTGCCGCCGATGGACGCCCTGCGCCGCCACGGCGTGAAGATCGCCCTGGCCAGCGACCTCAATCCCGGCACCTCGCCAGGGTTGTCGCTTCGGCTGATGCTGAACATGGGCTGCACATGCTTCCGCATGACCCCGGAAGAAGCCCTGGCCGGTGTCACCGTGCACGCCGCCACGGCGCTGGGCCTGGGCGACAGCCATGGCTCGCTGGAAGTGGGCAAGGTCGCCGACTTCGTCGCCTGGCAGATCGAACGCCCCGCCGACCTGGCCTACTGGCTGGGCGGCGACCTGCCCAAGCGCGTAGTGCGCAAGGGCCACGAAATTTCCAATTGAGTGAGGCACGATGGACAAGGTACTGAGTTTTCACCAGGGGCGCCTGCCGCTGCTGATCAGCATGCCCCACGCCGGCCTGAAACTGTCGCCGGCTGTTCGAGACGGCCTGGTCGAGCAGGCGCGCAGCCTGCCGGACACCGACTGGCATATTCCGCGGCTGTATGACTTTGCCCGCGAGATGGGCGCCAGTGTCGTGGCCGCGGAGTATTCGCGTTTCGTCATCGACCTGAACCGGCCGGATGACGACAAACCACTTTACGTCGGTGCCACTACTGGCCTGTACCCGGCCACACTCTTCGATGGCGAGCCATTGTTCAAGGACGGGCTGGTGCCGACAGGCGAGGAGCGCAAGCAGTATCTGGAGCAGATCTGGCGCCCCTACCACGACACAATTCGTCGTGAGCTGGCACGGCTGCGCGAGCAATTCGGCTACGCCCTGCTGTGGGACGCCCATTCGATCCGTTCGCTGATCCCGCACCTGTTCGACGGCAAGCTGCCGGATTTCAACCTGGGTACCTTCAACGGCGCCAGCTGCGACCCGGCTCTGGCCGAACAGCTGAAAGAGGTCTGTGCCCAGGCCCAAGGCTACAGCCACGTGCTCAATGGCCGCTTCAAGGGCGGGCATATCACCCGGTATTACGGTGATCCGGCCAACCACATCCATGCGGTGCAGCTGGAGCTGGCGCAGAGCACCTATATGGAAGAAGCCGAGCCGTTCGATTACTGCGAAAACCTGGCACGACCGACACAGGAGGTGTTGAAGCAGCTTCTGCAGGCGCTGCTGGACTGGGGCCAGGCGCGTTACGGGCGGTGAAGTTCACCGGTGAGAATGGCGACGCGATGCAGGTTGTTCGCGTCGCCAGTCACTACTGCTCAGTTGTTGTTGATTTGCTTGATGGTGAGTTCGCGCAGTAGCTCCCTCTCTTCCTGATCCTTGTCATCTTGCAGGCCTTGCTGCAAGTTCAACTCGTCCTGAAGCGAGTGGTCCTTGCTTGCCAGCTCAAGCACCCGCAGGCGGAAACGTGCTTCTATTTCGGCGAAGCGGTCGGCAAATTCGGCTCGCAGACGCGTGGTCCAATCCGTATTCGCCAGCATGTATTCGACCAGTGCATCGCTCAGTTCACTTTTCCGGACCTTCTCCAGCACGCTGGATAACTCATCGCGCGCCAGGTTCGCAGCACCTCGAAAACGCATGCTGTCGGCGATCGGCAGGTCCAGTTCCTTGGCCAGTTCCCGCCGGTAGGCCAGGCGTACCGATACCCGGTCACCTGTGCCAGTCCGTTGGTTGGCCATCAGCTCCAGCTGTTCGATCCGGAAAAGTTGCAACAGGCGACGACGTAGTGCTTGCAGGGAATCGCCGGCGTCGATCAACAGGCGTTGGCTCATCAGATACAGTTCAATATTGTTGAACTCCTGCAGCGCTCCATCGTGGCAGGTCTGCGAGCCGGTTGCCGGGTCGGGCAATGCCGCAGCAGCGATGCTCTCCATGATCGGGCGTTCGGTTTCGTTGCTTGCAGCCACCACCAGCATGATGCGTACCCGTTCGCAGAAGGTGGTTCGCGTATTCGGGTCAACGTACGGAGCGGCATTGTGCAGACGGCCTGTCAGACGCAACAGATCGCTGCCTTCAAGCCGCTCCCAACACTCCCGCAATGCTGCATTCTGTGCCTCGTTACCCAGCATCCAGTCCTCCAGCCTGGGCGTATCATCGCCCAGCAGTGGGAAGTGAGGGTGGTCGAGAGATCCTTCGCTGGAAGTATCGAAGAACATCAGGTCGTCGGGGATATCCAGGGCAAAGGAATAGCTGTGCTGGCTGTCCGAGAACGTGCGTACCCGCAGGATGGTTTCAAGAGGCAACGGGTTGTCGAACAAGGCGATCGACGAGATCGGCATGGGATTGTTCAGGTTCGACAGGATGTGCTCGGGCAACTGGGTGATGTTGTTCGAGCTCAGGTCGAGAAGTTCCAGTGGCAGCAAACTGTCACACCAGCTGGGCCAGGCTTGCAGGTTCATGTTGGTCAATGCGAGTGACTGCAGGTTGCTGGCCAGCGATGCGGGCACCCGGTCGATGCTGCCCATGCGGTTGCCCGACAGGTCCAGCGACGTCAGGTTTCGCAGCCCTGCGAAAATGTCGAGCATGGCCTGATCGACCTCAAGGCCCATGTTGCGAAACTCCAGGAAGGTGAGCTGGGGAAGGCGAGCCAGAGCGGATGCCAGCGAGGGCATGGCGGCCTGGTGCTCATCGATGGTCAACCGGCTGATGTTAGGGAACCGGCTGAGTAGTTCATCGAGCTGTGAGGCGCTGCCTCGCAACCGCGTCAGGCTGAGTGCGCGTACGCGGGCGCCAAAGAACGCTGGAAGCCGCCTGGGGAAATGTTCGATAGCCACGTCCTCAAGTTGCAGGCGCAGGTAGGACTGGCCCTGCTCCTGTTGTTCCCAGAATTGACCGATCGCTGACGCGATACGTTGCCTGTCTGCTAGCGCGGCTTGGGTCAATGGGTTGCTCGAGCTGGATGCCTGGGCCCAGCCATCGATCGCATCGCGCATCTGTCGTCGCTCATCGCGAATGCGTGCGAGTTGTTCGGATAGTGCTTCTGGCTGGTCCGTGGTGATGCCCGAGGTGTCGACGCGCTCGTTCAGCAACAATCGCTGCAGGTGAGATTCATTGATGCTGTTGCCTTCCAGCGAGATCACCGGTGGGGTGGTCAGCATGTCCGCTTCATGAAGCAGGAACGAGGGCAACGACCTGAGATTGTTGTGGCGCAACGACAGATGGGAAATGCGCGCCAGGGCGTCGCTGCCAATCCCGATCGGCCATTGGGCCAGCTGCATCTGGTCCAGGCCCAGGTAGTCCAGGGTCAACTCATGGAAACTTGGCCTGTTGCTCTGCGCCAGCCGGTTACCACTCAGGTCCAGATATCTCAATTGGCGAAGCCCTGACAGCAGGTTCAGGTCGCTTTCGGAGAGCGTCATGTTCTGGTTGGTGAGCACCAGTCGTTGCAACGCTGGCAGGCACTCGGTGATGGTGGGCACGCTGAACAGGAAGGGCGAGGGCGTTGCCCTGGGGTCAAACGCACGGCTGATTTCCAGCGACTCGATCTGCGGCATCTGCCTGAGCAGGCGCTGCAGCAGGCGCTCGTTTTGCGCCCAGCCCGCCAGCGATCCTGACGGTAGGTCGATCAGGCTCAGGCTGCGCACGCGTGTGTTGAAAAACGCGGGCAAGGTGAGGGGTACGTCGGCAAGTGGGACGCGGGCGATACGCAGTTCGGTCGTGGGCTCTGCGCTCTCCTCCAGCGCAGTCTCGTACCAATGTTGCATGATCGAGTCACGCAGGCTGTCGTAGTCGTGGGCTGCCTGGTCGCTTGCCGGCGAAATGGCTTCGCTCCAATCGTCCAGGCTGCTTTGCAGCTCGTTGCGTTGCTCCAGCAGCGTCTGCAAATGTTCGAATATCTGCAGCTGTGTACGGCCGCGGCTGGCAAGTGCCAGCAGAATCTGATCTGCCGAGCGGCCGGTGCGTGTGGCGAGCCCTGTGGCTTCGATAGCTTCGAGCAGGCGCTGACGGGTGATGCCGTGGGTGGCCGGGCCGCCGCCACTGAGTGGGTAGCCCAGGCGGCCATCGGCCAGGCGCATGGGAGAACGGTAACCGGGGCGTACGGGCTGCATGCCCAGCAGCGCCCTCAGGGCTGGGCGGGGTAGTAACGGGCTTTCCTGTACAAGGCGCTGCAGCGCTTGCTGATCGGTGACGTCCATGCTCGCCATCGCCGCGGGAAGTGCCTCGTACAATGCAGCGTAAAGGCTTGGGTACACCTTGACCACCGCACTGGACAGGCTTTCGTCGTGGACGATGTACCCTGCCGGGGCATGGGTGATGGTCGTGTATGGGCGGTTGCCCGGCGTGCCAATGGCATGATCTTGGGTTGGCCAGGACATGCGCTGGAGCAGCCGGAGCCTGGTCTGTGCAGGCCAGCCTGGCAAGCGTTCGAGCGTATGCATGATCAACAGGTCGCTATCCCAGCTCGGCACGCTGGACAGGTACAGCCCTTCGCAGGTGCGGGCAAGGCGAATTTGTTGCTGGTAGATGCGGGCTTCTTCGGCAAGGCGCAGTGGTACCTTGCCGTTGTCGAGTATCTGCAGTTCGAGGGCACTGGCCTCGCGCGCCAGCTCATTGGCGACTGCTGATGGCAATTTCGGATACGCCCTCTGTATGGCCTCTGCGCCCGGCGCCAAGTCACGAGAAAGGGCGGCGTAGGCCCTGGAAAACTCAGCTGGCCGAGTGCTCTCGTCCGCTAGCTGGCGGAACGTTTCGTCCAGCTTGAAGCGTTGCAGGGTGTCTTCCAGCAAGGCCGGTAGCCGCTGGCTTTCGGCCAGGGCCCGGCGCAGCTCGTCTTCGTGTACGCCGCTGACGGCGATAATCCGTTGCAGCGTCGGCTCGTTAAAGTGCCCACTCAATTGGCCGATGCGGCGCAGGAGTGTCATGCCCGACCAACTCAGTGGCTTATCCGTAACGTGCAACCATGCTCCGGCACCGTTGTGCCGCACTGGCGGCTGGTAACGGCGAGGACTTGCAGGGTGTTGCAAACGATATTCGCCAGTCGTCGGCGTTTGGCTGACGATGTACTGATTGCCCTGCAGTACCAGCCAGCGTTTGCCTTGGTGATGCCGTAGGCCCAGTTCGTCCGGTACCAGGTCATGGGGCAGCGTCTCGTGACTCTGGTAGGGCGTGAGGTCGGGTTTCCACAACCGCGTCTGACCGTCGGATGTTTCCACGTCTTCCAGTTCTTCGATGAATGAAGGCGTTTCTACCGGAATACGGGTTATCCCTGGCTCCTCATCCTCTGGCTTTTCAATCTCCGGCCCTTCCAGCGAGGTGCCGGTTTCGCTGCCGTGCAAGCCTCTCAAAGCTTTGGCTGCTGCGCTGAGGGCGGCCATGATGGCCACGTTTTCGATCACATCGACCAGATAGCCATAGGCAGTATCACGCTCGTCGTTTTCCCAGGCGTCGATCCCTTCATACACCTCATGGGCCAGCTGGGCCAGGCAAACAGCAAGCATTGCCTCGCCAAGCCCTGGCACGAAGAAGCCGGCGATGTTCAAGGCCGTGAGCACACGGCCGGCAATCAGCTCTCGGTGGGCTTGGGCGGTGCGCCGATCGACGATTTCGGTTGGCGTGGCGTGGAACAGCACATCCTTCTCATGACGCTGGGTCTTCTGGAACGTCATCACGCCCTGGAAGGCGTGGCTGAAAGGCTTTGTGACCGGATACAGGGTGGCGTGCGGGTCCGGAACACGTTCATGCAGGCCGCGGGCACTCCAGGCCAGGGGCATTAGCCGGTCCTTCAGACGAGTGGTTATCGGCGCCTTGTCGCGGTCGGCGAGGTGCCTGTCCAGGTAGCCGATATCGGCCTGGAGCCTGTCGCGCAACTCTTCGTTCATGGCTTCCTGGCTGGCGAATTCCTTGAGGGGCGTTGTGCTGTCTTCGGGGATGTACAGCGCCACTGCCTGATGCTCTTCAGCTTGCAGGGTGATGAGCACAACGCCGGTCAGCTCGGCTTCCCACAAGTTGAGCAGGCTGAACGTCACCGGCGAAGAGGGCGATGGCGCCTGGTCAAGTGGCGTGGCAAGAGCGGCGGAATATAGCGCCTCGCTGATATCCCCCTTGAGGCGGGCCAAATGCAGGGATTGCCGGAATGCCGAGACCTCTGCACGCCCCAGTGTTTCATAAACGGCCAGTGCGGCTTCATCCGCGCCGAGTGGCGGCGTGGCCGCTGGATAGTAGATGGCATGTACCTGTTGATGGTATTTGCCGCCGATATCCAGCGTACGACACAAATCGGCGAAATCTTCGGCGGCGATATCCAGTGCATTGTTGATCGGCACGGTGCCCATGAAGCGCCGGTGATCGACTATGACCGACCTCTTGAGCAGGGAGGCGGGCGCGTCCATGCCATGCTCGGCAGCGGCATCCTGGTCGAAGTTGTGCAAGGCGCAGTGCAGCAGCGAGCGTGTAGCCCGGTCGACCGCCTGGCGGCTGTCGATGGCATTGGTCGTTTCGATCTGGCGGGCATCGACGAGGTAGGTGTTGCGCACGTCCAGGTCAAGCCTGAATCGCTGCTTGATGGCTTCGGTGAGTGTCTTGGTGGCGTACGCTTCCAGGGTTGGAAGCTTTTCGAACAGCTTGTGCACCTGCACCTGGTGCTCGCGGTGACGTGCGTGCTCTTCCTGCCATGCCTTGGCGACTTCCGGCTGTTGCTGGATTGCCGTCGCCAGCCAGGCAGGGGCTTGATGCCAGTTGCGCATCGCGCTCTGGGTTTCTGGCGGAGCCTGCTTGAGCCAGGTGGGGATTCTGCGCTCGATGGTGGCGTAATGAACACTAGGTGCGGCAGTGACTGCAGTTGGCATGGCGAAGCCCTTGCTTGATTTGGGGCGAGGGAATATCGCGGGCCTGTCTGAGCTGCTGGAGGTAGATATATGTGCCCTCGAGGTGCGGCGGCATCAGCGCGGGCAGTGCTCAAAGCGCAATTCAGGTTTATGATGGCCCACGGCCGAATAATCCTCACACGGAGTGCGCAATGCAGACCCTGTACCCGCAGATCAAACCTTACGCCCGGCACGATCTGGCCGTGGAAGCGCCGCATGTGCTGTATGTCGACGAAAGCGGCTCGCCAGAAGGTCTGCCGGTGGTATTCATCCACGGCGGCCCGGGCGCCGGTTGCGACGCCCAGAGCCGCTGCTACTTCGACCCGACCCTGTACCGCATCATCACCTTCGACCAGCGCGGCTGTGGCCGCTCCACGCCGCATGCAAGCCTGGAGAACAACACCACCTGGCACCTGGTCGAGGACCTTGAGCGCATCCGCGAGCACCTTGGCATCGACAAGTGGGTGCTGTTCGGCGGCTCGTGGGGCTCCACCCTGGCCCTGGCCTACGCCCAGACCCACCCCGAGCGGGTGCATGGCCTGATCCTGCGCGGCATATTCCTGTGCAGGCCCCAGGAGATCCAGTGGTTCTACCAGGAAGGCGCCAGCCGCCTGTTCCCCGATTACTGGCAGGACTACATCGCGCCAATCCCGCCGGAGGAGCGCGGTGACCTGGTCACGGCCTTCCACAAGCGCCTGACCGGCAACGACCAGATCGCCCAGATGCACGCGGCCAAGGCGTGGTCCACCTGGGAAGGCCGTACCGCCACCTTGCGTCCCAACCCGCTGGTGGTCGACCGCTTCTCCGAGCCGCAGCGTGCACTGTCGATCGCCCGTATCGAATGCCACTACTTCATGAACAACGCCTTCCTCGAGCCGGACCAGTTGATCCGCGATCTGCCGAAGATCGCCCACCTGCCGGCCGTGATCGTGCATGGCCGCTATGATGTGATCTGCCCGCTGGACAACGCCTGGGCGCTGCACCAGGCCTGGCCGAACAGCGAGCTCAAGGTGATCCGTGACGCTGGCCACGCGGCTTCCGAGCCGGGCATCACTGATGCCCTGGTGCGTGCCGCCGACCAGATGGCCCGGCGCTTGCTCGACCTGCCCCTGGAAGAAGCATGAGGGGCCTGCTGCAGCGCGTGCGCGGTGCACGGGTGGAGGTAGCGGGGGAGGTGGTGGGTGCCATCGACCAGGGTTTGCTGGTGCTGGTGGCCGTCGAGCCTGAAGATTCCCGTGAGCAGGCCGACAAACTGTTGCACAAGCTGTTGAACTACCGGGTGTTCAGCGACGAGCAGGGCAAGATGAACCTGTCGCTCAAGGATGTGGGGGGAGGTTTGTTGCTGGTGTCGCAGTTCACCCTGGCGGCAGACACCCGCAACGGCATGCGCCCGAGCTTCTCGACGGCAGCGCCACCGGCCCTTGGCGCCGAGTTGTTCGACTATCTTTTGCAGCAGGCGAAGGCCCGGCACGCCGATGTGGCAAGCGGGCAATTCGGCGCAGACATGCAGGTGCACCTGGTCAATGATGGCCCCGTAACATTTATGTTACAAATATGAGGTTAAAAAACCCCTTGTTCACAGGAAAACAAGGGGTTTTGTACGATAAATAGTTGTTCCAGCCTGATGCGTTGTCACGCGACCTGCTGGATAATCGCGCGCTGCATGGACCTGCGTTCGCAGGTTCGTTTCACTCTGACTCGAGTATTGTCTGGATCCGTTTGGGGAATCATTACGCCCTCACGGGGTCCGAACAGTGCTCGCCAACCCGGCATTTGTCGCTGGCCGTTGGTTTCATGATCTGTTTTCGGCGAGGGTTGCTCGTGATTGTTAGTCCCCAAAAAGCATCAAGAATCCCCGGTACCGGGCTGCGCAAGGCCCTGATGGCCAGTGTTGCACTGGTCGGCCTGATGAGCGCGGGCCAGCTGTGGGCATTCAATCTTGACGATGTTGCAGCCAAGGCAAAGGATCTGGCCGGCCAGAAGTACGAAGCACCGAAAAGCAACCTGCCGGCCGTATTCCGCGACATGAAGTTCGCGGACTACCAGAAGATTCATTTCCTGCAGGAAAAGGCCGAGTGGGCCAAGGACAAGACCCCGTTCAAGCTGTCGTTCTATCACCAGGGCATGCACTTCGATACCCCGGTGAAGATCAACGAGGTCACCGCCACCAAGGTCGAGGAAATCAAGTACGACCCGAGCCGTTTCGAGTTCGGTGACGTGCCACACGACCCGGAAACCACCAAGAACCTGGGTTACGCCGGTTTCCGCGTGCTGTACCCGATCAACAAGGCCGACAAGCAGGACGAGATCATGACCCTGCTTGGCGCCAGCTACTTCCGCGTGGTCGGCAAGGGCCATGTATATGGCCTGTCGGCCCGTGGCCTGGCCATCGACACCGCACTGCCGTCGGGTGAGGAGTTCCCGCGCTTCACCGAGTTCTGGGTCGAGAAGCCCAAGCCGGCCGACAAGCACCTGGTCATCTACGCCCTGCTGGACTCGCCGCGTTCCACCGGCGCCTACAAGCTGACCCTGCGCCCAGGCAACGATACCGTGGTCGACGTGCAGTCCCGCGTGTTCCTGCGTGACCATGTCAGCCGCCTGGGCATTGCCCCGCTGACCAGCATGTACCTGTTCGGCCCCAACCAGCCGTCCAAGGTCCTCAACTACCGTCCGGCCCTGCACGACTCCGAAGGCCTGTCGATCCATGCCGGCAACGGCGAATGGCTGTGGCGCCCGCTGAACAACCCGAAACACCTGGCCGTGAGCAACTTCAGCGTCGAGAACCCGCGTGGTTTCGGCCTGATGCAGCGCCAGCGCGCCTTCAGCGACTACGAAGACCTCGACGACAACTACCAGAAGCGCCCGAGCGCCTGGATCGAGCCGAAGGGGGACTGGGGCAAGGGCACCGTCGACCTGGTCGAAATCCCGACTGCCGACGAGACCAATGACAACATCGTGGCCTTCTGGAGCCCGGAAAAGCTGCCTGAGCCAGGCAAGCCATTCGAGTACGCATACCGCCTGCACTGGACCATCGACGAGCCGAAGTTCCAGGCTCCCGAGCTGGGCTGGGTCAAGCAGACCCTGCGTTCCACCGGCGACGTCAAGCAATCCAACCTGATCCGCCAGCCAGACGGCAGCGTGGCCTTCCTGGTCGACTTCGCCGGCCCGGCGCTGGCCGCCCTGCCGGAAGACACCGCCGTGCGCAGCCAGATCAGCGTGGGCGACAACGCCGAGGTGGTCGAGAACAACCTGCGCTATAACCCTGAGACCAAGGGCTGGCGCCTGACCCTGCGTTTGAAGGTCAAGGAAGCCAACAAATCGACCGAAATGCGTGCCGCGCTTGTGCGTGACGTGCCGGTCGAAGCCGCCAAGCCTGCCAAGGACGCCAAGCAGGACAAGGCTGCAGCCAAGCAAGCCAAGGCCGAGAAAGCCGCCAAGGCCGAACAACCTGCCGCCGATGCGGCGCCCACCAACGGGACCCCGGCCACCACCGAGAAGGTGCTGACCGAGACCTGGAGCTATCAGTTGCCTGCCGATGAGTAACTCAAGCGCAAGGCCGGAATCGCTTCGCGAGTACCTGGCCCACCTACCACTGAGCGACGAGCAACGGGCGGAACTCGCCAGCTGCACGTCATTCAGTGAGCTGCACCAACGCCTGGCGGCCAACCCGGCCGCCAGCTCTGCCGAGGCCGTGCAGGCCTCGGTGGGCCCGCGCCTGACCGTAGGCAGCGCCGCCGAGCTGGAAGACGCCGAAATGCTTGGTGTCGACGGCAGCGGCCGCCTGTGCCTGAAGATCGCCCCGCCGATCAAGCGCACCAAGGTCGTGCCCGAGCCATGGCGTACCAACGTGCTGATCCGCATGTGGCGGCGCATGACTGGCCGCACCAACGCCCCGCAGCCGCCCAAGCGCGAGCTGCCGCCAGCCCGCTGGCGTACGGTCGGTTCGATCCGCCGTTACATCCTGCTGGCGCTGATGATCGGCCAGACCATCGTTGCCGGCTGGTACATGAAGGGCATCCTGCCGTACCAGGGCTGGTCGTTCGTGGACTTTGACGAAGTCGTCAACCAGCCGCTGTGGGACACCGTGGTGCAGGTTTGGCCGTATGCCTTGCAGACGTCCATCCTGGTTCTCTTCGGCATCCTGTTCTGCTGGGTATCGGCGGGCTTCTGGACTGCGCTGATGGGCTTCCTCGAGCTGCTCACCGGGCGCGACAAGTACAAGATTTCGGGTAGCAGTGCAGGCAACGAGCCGATCGCGCCCGAGGCGCGTACCGCGCTGGTGATGCCGATCTGCAACGAAGACGTGCCGCGCGTGTTCGCCGGCCTGCGCGCAACGTTCGAGTCGGTGGCCGCCAGCGGCAACCTCGATCGCTTCGACTTCTTCGTGCTCAGCGACACCAACGACACCGACATCGCCGTTGCCGAGCAACAGGCCTGGCTGGACGTGTGCCGCGAAACCAAAGGCTTCGGCCGCATCTTCTACCGCCGTCGTCGGCGCCGGGTGAAGCGCAAGAGTGGCAACCTCGACGACTTCTGCCGTCGTTGGGGCGGCGAATACAAGTACATGGTCGTGCTCGACGCCGACAGCGTCATGAGCGGCGAGTGCCTGAGCAGCCTGGTGCGCCTGATGGAGGCCAACCCGGACGCCGGCATCATCCAGACCGGGCCGAAGGCCTCGGGCATGGACACCCTGTATGCACGCCTGCAGCAGTTCGCCACCCGCGTGTACGGCCCGCTGTTCACTGCCGGCCTGCACTTCTGGCAACTGGGCGAGTCGCACTACTGGGGCCACAACGCGATCATCCGCATGAAGCCGTTCATCGAGCACTGCGCCCTGGCGCCGTTGCCGGGCAAGGGTGCGTTCGCCGGTGCGATCCTCTCCCACGACTTCGTCGAAGCCGCGCTGATGCGCCGTGCCGGCTGGGGCGTGTGGATTGCCTACGACCTGCCGGGCAGCTACGAAGAACTGCCGCCGAACCTGCTCGACGAGCTCAAGCGCGACCGCCGCTGGTGCCACGGCAACCTGATGAACTTCCGCCTGTTCCTGGTCAAGGGCATGCACCCGGTGCACCGGGCGGTGTTCCTCACCGGAGTGATGTCGTACCTGTCGGCACCGCTGTGGTTCCTGTTCCTGGTGCTGTCGACCGCGCTGCTGGCGACCAACACGCTGATGGAGCCGCAGTACTTCATCGAGCCGTACCAGCTCTACCCGCTGTGGCCGCAGTGGCACCCGGAGAAGGCCGTGGCGCTGTTCTCCACCACCATCGTGCTGCTGTTCCTGCCCAAGCTGCTCAGCGTCATCCTGATCTGGGCCAAGGGCGCGACAGAGTTTGGCGGGCGTATCAAGGTCACCCTGTCGATGCTGATGGAGATGCTGTTCTCCATGCTGCTGGCACCGGTGCGCATGATCTTCCACACCCGCTTCGTGCTGGCCGCGTTCCTCGGCTGGGCCGCGACCTGGAACTCGCCGCAGCGTGACGACGACTCCACGCCGTGGAGCGAAGCGGTGCGCCGCCACGGCCCGCAGACCCTGCTGGGCATTGCCTGGGCGGCGCTGGTGGCCTGGCTGAACCCGAGCTTCCTGTGGTGGCTGGCGCCAATCGTTGGTTCGCTGGTGCTGTCGATCCCGGTTTCGGTGATCTCCAGCCGCACCCGCCTGGGCCTGGCGGCCAAGGACGAGAAGCTGTTCCTCATCCCCGAGGAATACGCTACTCCGCAGGAGCTGCTGGCCACCGACCAGTACACCCACGAAAACCGCTGGCATGCCCTGCATGACGGCTTCGTGCGGGCTGTGGTCGACCCGCGGCAGAACGCCCTGGCCTGTGCCATGGCCACTGCCCGTCATGGTCAGGCGGCGCCGATCGAGGCACTGCGCGTCGAGCGCGTGGCCAAGGCGATGGAGGTCGGGCCGCAAGGGCTGGACCTCAATACCCGCCTGGCCCTGCTCAGCGACCCGGTGGCGCTGACCCGCCTGCACGAGCAGGTCTGGGCCGAGCACAATGCGGCGTGGATCGACGTGTGGCGTGCGTCGATCAAGAACGACCCGCATTCGCCGCTGTTGCCGTTGCATCCGGAGAATGAAGGCCAACCGGCACTCGTCGGCGCCTGATCGGGCCTATTCGCGGGCACGCCCGCTCCGGAGGAAAGATCACACAGGGTACTTCACAGCCTTTGAGGCATGTGCTGTACCTGTGGGAGCGGGCGTGCCCGCGAAGCTTTTCAGGGCTCCCACCGATTTTGGCCAACAAAGTCCCCCCCGGCTCTAGGTCCCCGAGCCGCCATGCGTTAGCATCCCTCTCCGATATGACGCATTGGCCACGACGGCCATGCCAACAATAAGATTCGCTACTTTTCTTGCTAGGGGACTTGGTGATGATCAAGAAATACCTTTCGCGACTGCTGGTCGGTGTCACCGCCCTGGTCGCCGTAACGGCCGCCCAGGCGGGCGCGATCGATGACGCGGTCAAGCGCGGCACCCTGCGGGTGGGCATGGACCCGACCTACATGCCGTTCCAGATGACCAACAAGCGTGGCGAGATCATCGGCTTCGAAGTCGATATCCTCAAGGCCATGGCCAAGTCCATGGGCGTCAAGTTCGAGCCGGTATCCACGGCCTATGACGGCATCATCCCGGCCCTGCTGACCGACAAGTTCGACATGATCGGCAGCGGCATGACCCTGACCCAGGAACGCAACCTGCGCCTGAACTTCAGCGAACCCTTCATCGTGGTTGGCCAGACCCTGCTGATCCGCAAGGAACTGGCGGGCGAGATCAAGTCGTACAAGGACCTGAACAACGAGAAGTACCGCATCACCTCCAAGCTCGGCACCACCGGCGAAATGGTTTCCAAGAAGCTGATCGCCAAGGCCAAGTACCACGGCTACGACAACGAGCAGGAAGCGGTGATGGACGTGGTCAACGGCAAGGCTGACGCCTTCGTCTACGACGCGCCGTACAACGTGGTGGCAGTGGACAAGGCCGGTGCCGGCAAGCTGCTGTTCCTCGAAGAACCCTTCACCTACGAGCCGCTGGCCTTCGGCCTGAAGAAAGGCGACTACGACAGCATCAACTTCATCAACAACTTCCTGCACCAGATCAAGCATGACGGGACCTACGATCGTATTCACGACAAGTGGTTCAAGAACAAGGACTGGCTGAAGGAAATGGAATAAGGCCCAGGCCACAAGCCGGCTTTATGACCCCGACGCGCAGGCAAACCCTGCGCGTTCGTATTTACGGAAGTACCCCACGTGATCAAACACAAGAAAGCCCAGTGGCCCTGGCACGGTTTGACTGCCCTGGTCCTGGTGGGCCTGGCGTTCAGCCTGTACATGGCCACCTCGATGATTTCCTACGAATGGCGCTGGAACCGCGTACCGCAGTACTTCGCCTACAAGGCTGAGGAAGCACAGCGCGCCGCCGGTTACGGCACCGTGCAGGACATCGTCATCTCTGGCGACAATGCCCGTGTCACGCTGAGAGATGAGAGCGGTGCCGAGCAGGTGCTCGATGTGGACAAGGACAGCCTGCAGCTGGCCCGCGGCGACGATGTTTCCGAAGGCGACCAGATTGGCGTCACCCGTCACTGGGCGGCCGGCCCGCTGGCCTGGGGCCTGTGGACCACGCTTTGGATTTCGGTGGTATCCGGTGCTCTGGGCCTGTTGATCGGCCTGTTCGCCGGCCTCTGCCGCCTGTCCAGCAACCCTACGCTGCGTGACCTGTCGACGGTGTATGTCGAGCTGGTGCGCGGTACACCGCTGCTGGTACAGATCTTCATCTTCTACTTCTTCATCGGTACCGTGCTCAACCTGTCCCGTGAGTTTGCCGGGGTGGCTGCACTGGCGCTGTTCACTGGCGCCTACGTGGCCGAAATCGTTCGTGCCGGCGTGCAGTCCATTGCCAAGGGCCAGAACGAAGCGGCCCGCTCGCTGGGCCTGAACGCGGGCCAGTCGATGCGCCACGTCATCCTGCCGCAGGCCTTCAAGCGCGTGCTGCCGCCTTTGGCCGGCCAGTTCATCAGCCTGGTCAAGGACACCTCGCTGGTGTCGGTGATTGCCATCACCGAACTGACCAAGAGCGGCCGCGAGGCCATTACCACCTCGTTCTCGACCTTCGAGATCTGGTTCTGCGTGGCAGGCCTGTACCTGCTGATCAACCTGCCGCTGTCGCACCTGGCCAGCCGGCTCGAGCGGAGGCTTGCGCAAAGTGATTGAAGTCCGTGACCTGCTTAAAGTCTTCGACACCCGTGGCCACGTGGTACGGGCTGTGGATAACGTCACCACCCAGGTCGCCAAGGGCGAGGTGGTGGTGGTGCTCGGCCCGTCGGGCTCGGGCAAATCGACCTTCCTGCGCTGCCTCAACGGCCTGGAGCATTTCGACGAAGGCCATGTGGCCATCGACGGCCTGCAACTGGCCGACCCGAAGACCGACATCAACGCCTACCGCCGCGAAGTCGGCATGGTGTTCCAGCACTTCAACCTGTTCCCACACATGACCGTGCTGGAGAACCTGTGCCTGGCACAGAAGGTGGTGCGCAAGCGCAACAAGGCCGACCGCGAGGCCAAGGCCCGGGCGCTGCTGGAGAAGGTGGGCATTGCGCAGAAAGCCAACGAATACCCGTCGCGCCTGTCCGGTGGCCAGCAGCAGCGGGTGGCGATCGCCCGGGCCCTGGCCATGGACCCGAAAGTGATGCTGTTCGACGAGCCAACCTCGGCGCTTGACCCGGAAATGGTCGGCGAGGTGCTGGACGTGATGAAGACCTTGGCCCAGGAAGGCATGACCATGGTCTGCGTTACCCACGAAATGGGCTTTGCCCGTGAAGTGGCGGACCGGGTGCTGTTCTTCGATCATGGCAAGTTGCTGGAAGATTCGGCGCCGGCCGCGTTCTTCGCCTCGCCGAAAGACCCGCGTGCGCAGGCGTTCCTGCGCCAGGTGTTGTGACACGTAGTGTACGGTAGAGCGTAGCCAACCCCGAAGTTTTGCTTTTAGCGGGTTGGCTAGCTCAGTTATGCATTGTGTGAGAATGCGGCCTAGGGCATCTGTCTGATCGCTTTTGCAACCAGCGCAGGATACTTTTTTTCTAGATATTCCAGGCGCGCCCAAGCTACCTCTATTGCTTGCTTATTTTGAACGGCTCGACGTTCTGCGGCGCGGACTTGGGATTCTGTATTCTGTAACTCGGAGCGCTGCTCGAGCAAGCTGTCCAGGTTTGCTGCTAGCTCTTTCTCCTTGGCCACAGCTTTAGCGGAGCTTTCATATAAGTATTCTGCCTTTGTAGTTAGTTTTCTTTTTTTATAGACGATGGTGTCGTCTAGTCCTTCCATCTCCCGATGAAGATTGTCCAACTCTTCTGAGGTGGTTTTGATTTTTCGATTAACAGACTCGATATCTCTAGTTCTTTGCTGGTCTCTTCTTACTTCGTCGCCTACGTCAAGATCTAGGTTTCGACTATTGTCGATGCGCCGCTTCAGATCTTTTGAGACCTTAGCGAGTGCCCTACTGCCTTTCCAATTGTTATAGATAGCTTTTACAGGATTACGTAAATTTCCCGAAGGGTCGTTATAATTTATCGGGTCGCCTGCAGTGTAGGCGTATGCATTAAGGTTTTCGGGTAAGAATACACTGGCACGATCTGGTGAAAGAAACCGTCTTAGCCAAGTGCTGTATCCACGTTCTCCGCAGCCCGGCAAGTAATCGCCAAAGTCTTCGAGGTACTCCGCGTTATAACCCAGCGCTACGGGTAAGGAACCAGGGGGGGTATTCCCATAAGCGCAATAACTCGTGCTCTTGAGGGTCGGTCCCTGAGCCGTAGTCAGTACAGAGTTTGTCCTGTCGGTAGCCAGCAGATAGTTTCCGGTGAATGATGAGCCACCCTGGCATAGCGGGGTCCCCGCCGCCCACATCAACCTTACTGAGCTGCCGGTTGCCACGATAGATGTGAGCTGCGAATGACTATAAAAACGTAATTGTCTGCTGCTCATAAGATAAATCCCTAATGTAACTTGGCCTCAAGAATGAGGCTAGCAAGGCGGTCCCAGCAACTAGCAAAAATGTCAGGCTGAGGCGCTCCGATTGGGTTCTCGACGGTTGTGCCCGGGATGAACGGGCGAAGGGCTGCAAAGCAGCCCCGGCAATCTCAAATGCTGAACCGCCCCACCATCCCCCGCAACTGCTGCCCCAGCTGCTCCAGTTCCCCACTCGAAGCCGCCGTCTGCTCACTGGCCGCACTGGTCTGATCCGACACATCGCGCACATTCAGCACACTACGGTTGATCTGCTCGGTGACCACGCTCTGCTCTTCGCTGGCCGTGGCAATCTGCTGGTTCATGCCCTGGATGCTGGACACCGTGTCAGTGATCTGGCTCAACGCATGCCCCGCCTTGCGGCTCAGCTCCACACTCTGCTCGGTCAGGTTCTTGCTGTTGTCCAGCAAGCGGGTCACTTCGTCGGTGCCGTTGTGCAGGCTGTCGATCAGTTGGCCGATTTCCTCGGTCGCCGTCGAGGTGCGCTGGGCCAGACCGCGCACTTCATCGGCCACCACGGCAAAACCACGCCCGGCTTCACCCGCCCGTGCTGCTTCGATCGCCGCGTTCAGGGCCAGCAGGTTGGTCTGCTCGGACACTGACTTGATCACATCGAGGATGCTGCCGATGCGCTGGCTCTCGCCCGCCAGGTGCTGCATGGCCGCCAGGCAATGGTCCATCTGCCCGGCCAGCTGTTCGATACGGCCAATAGCTTCGGCCACCACCTGGTCGCCGATCTGCGCCTGCTGGTCGGCGTTGGTCGCCGCCAGCGAGGCCTGTTCAGCGTTCTGCGCCACTTCCTGCACGGTGGCGCTCATCTGGTTCATGGCCGTGGCCACCTGGTCGGTTTCCTCGCGTTGCTGGTTGATGCGCAGCTTGGTGTCTTCGCTGCTGGCTGCCAGCTGTGTGGCGGCCTGTGACAGGTGGCCGACGCCCTGGTCGATGCCACCGATCAGCTCGCGCAGGCTCAAGGTCATTTCGCGCATGCTGGTTTGCAACTGGCCCATCTCGTCGCGGCGTTGCACTGGTTCGACCTGGCTCAGGTCGCCCTTGGCGATGCGCCCGGCCACGGCCAGGGTCTGGCGCAAAGGCTGGGTGATCTGCAGGGTGATCAGCCAGCCGGCCACGACGCCTACGGCCAACGCCAGCAGGGCTACAGTGGTCAGCAGCGAACGGGCCTCAAGGGCTTCCCTGTCGCGCTGCTCGATCTTGCGTTTGCCAAGTTCCAGGCTTACTGCGCGCAGCTCGTTGCCCATGTTCTCCATATTGTTTTGCAGCTGTTCGACACGCACCGCAGCCCGACGATACTCATCCAGGCTGGCGCGGTACTTGGCCAGCTGGTCCCCGGGCTGCTGGGTGAGCGCACGGGGCAAGCCAAGTGGAGCAAGGCCTTTGAGCAGTTGCGCAAGGCTGCTGGCGGCGGCATCCAGGGAGCTGTCGCCGACCTTGGCGAAGCTTTCCACAGGGGAGAAGGTATAGGCCGGAACCAGGCTCTGCTGGTTGGCACCGTCGACATGTCGGCCAAGCGTGTCCATCAGCCCCAGCACACCGCCTTGCTGGCTGTCGGCAGGCATCCTCAGCAAGGCCTGGGTCTGGAGATCGTCGATCACTTCGGTGAGCTTCTGCTCATGGGCCTGCATGGCCTGGCGCAGGGCGATACGCTTGGCGACAGTATTCTCCAGCTCGCTGAAATCGTCGCGCAGGCGCTGCAGCAACGCCAGCTTTTCGGTCAGCATCTGCCGGGATTCATCCACGCTGCTACGTTGTTGCAGGGTGCTCAGCATGCTGTTGAGCTGGTCGAGAATGTTGGCTATCCGCGTTCTGCTGGCGTTGTCGTTGAGTACGCGGTAAGTGATGCGCTCTGCGCGCAAGTCTTTGGTCAGGTCGTTGATCAGGCCGATTTCGCTGAGTTGCTGCGAGCGCACAATGGCGTCATCCAGTGCACGCCAGCCACTGACGGTGGTGGCCAGGGTAAGCAGCAGGACTACGGCAAAGCCGAGGGCTAGCTAGGCGGCGACACTGATGTTGCCGAGCTTGCGGTTGAGGTAGCCGAGCATGAGGAATCTCCGTGCGATTGGGGGCGAGGATGCAGGCGTATTGCTGGCATCACACCTTTGCCAATCGGCAGCGGAGCTGTAGGACTTGACCTGATAATCAGGTAGGAAATTTCACTTCATTAGGTGGGATTTATTGCCTGTACCGGCCTCTTCGCGGGCTCGCCCGCTCCCACAGGGATCGCACAGGCTTCAAGGCCATGCAGTGCCTGTGGGAGCGGGCAAGCCCATGAAGAGGCCGGTTCAGACGGCTCC
>NZ_JBKGFP010000030.1:0-34662 GCF_046557535.1 Pseudomonas sp. S1(2024) | reverse complement strand
TTCTCTCCCGCTCACAAGGGGGGCGCGGGTTTTGGGGTGGAGGGGCGTTCTGGGGGGGAGCGGGCAAGCCCGCGAAGAGGCCGGCACAGATGGCTCATGCTTCAGATCACAGCCTGAACCGCCCCACCAATCCTTGCAGGTGGGTACCCAACCGCGCCAGCTCCACGCTGGAACTGGCCGTCTCTTCACTGGCCGCCGAGGTCTGGTCAGAAATATCCCGCACGTTCATCACGCTGCGGTTGATCTCCTCTGCAACAGCCGTCTGTTCTTCCGCTGCCGTGGCAATCTGCTGGTTCATGGCCTGGATCGAAGACACGGTACGGGTGATGGTCTCCAGCGAACTGCCGGCTCGGCGGGTCAGTTCGACGCTGCTGTCGGTCAACTGGCGGCTGCTGTCCATCACACTGGCCACACGCTGGGTGCCGCTCTGCAGGCCGGCAATCAGCTCTTCGATCTCTTCGGTCGATTGCTGGGTGCGCTGCGCCAGGCTGCGCACCTCATCAGCCACCACAGCAAAGCCACGCCCGGCCTCGCCGGCCCGGGCCGCCTCGATCGCCGCGTTGAGGGCCAGCAGGTTGGTCTGCTGGGCCACCGACTTGATCACGTCGAGCACGCTGCCGATCTTGTCGCTTTCGGCCTTGAGCTGGTTCATCGCTTCGCTGGAGTTGACCACTTCGCCGGCCAGGCGCTCGATCTGCGCCACCGCCTCGCCCACCACACGGTCGCCTTCGCGGGCTTGCTGGTCGGCCATCAACGCAGCTTCCGAGGCTTGCTCGGCATTGCGCGCCACCTCATGCACGGTGGCGGTCATCTGGTTCATGGCGGTCGCCACCTGATCGGTCTCGACCTTCTGGTTGTTGACCCCGGCACTGGTCTGCTCGGTCACCGCCGACAGCTCCTCGGCAGCACTGGCGATCTGCGTCACACCATCACCGATGCCGCTGATCAGTTCGCGCAGGCCTTGGGTCATGCGCTGCATGCTGGCCTGCAACTGGCCCAGTTCATCGCGACGTTGTACCTGCAGGCTCAGGGTCAGGTCGCCACTGGCCACGCGCTCGGCGGCGTGCAAGGTCTGGCGCAGCGGGACGATGATCTGTCGGGTGATGGCCCAGGCCGCCAGCAGGCCGAGGGCCAGCGCCAGCACGGTGGCCACGGCGAGCACGGTCTTGGCCTGGGCCGCCCCGGCGTCGCGCACAGCGGTTTGTGAGGTGGTCATCGCCTGGCTGGTCTGCAGCAGTACCGTGCCGTGCTCGACCATGCTCTGCAGGGCCTGCTCACTGGCGACCTGTGCGCTGCCGAACTGGGTGACCGCGTCGCGGTAGCCTCCCAGGGCAGTGGTGGCATCGTCCAGGCTGGCAGCATGCTCCGCCGGCACTTTGGCCGGTAGCGCGCGCAGTTCGGCCAAGGCCTGGTCGATAGCTTTCAGCGCCGTTTGCTGATAGTCGGCGTTGCCGCTGTAGGTGTAGCCGCGTACCTGGAAGCGCGCCTGTTGCAACAGGGCGCTGACTTCCACCGCGTGCTGATACTGGCTGATATCGCCACCCTGCAGCAGGCCGCGTTGCACCCGGCCAATCAGCTCCGCGGCCTTATCGGCAGTGTCGCCTAGCACGGCGCGGCTGGCCTCGCGGCGCTGGCCGGCCTGTTTCAGGTCGTTGAATGCCTGCTGGTAGCCGCGCACGGCCTCGCGTTGCTGCTCAAGGCGCTGTCTGTCAGCGGGCTGCTCGATCTGCCCGAGCATAAGCTGCACCTGGCGCTCGAGATTGCCCAGGGCTTTTTCCAGCTCTGCCACCGAGGCTTCGTCAGGCTGGCGCTGGTAATGCTGGCGGGCGATGCGCAGTTCCTGGGTGTACTGCTGGATGACCGAGATGTTTCCCAGCTTGTCGCCACGGTTGATGATGCTGTCCATGCCGTGCCAGCCAGCCAGGGTAATGGCCAGGGTCAACAGCAGCACCAGGCCGAAGCCCAGCCCCAGTTTGCGATTGACGCTCACATTGCCCAATGATTGGGCGAACCATTGATACATGTACGACTCCCCGGCGCCTTGGCAGCACGATTAATTGTTGTGTTGCCAAGACAATCGGCCTGGGGAAGGGAAACTTTATGGGTAAAAGTTGACTTATGTGTCAGAAAATTCGTGAAAGCAGCGCTGTCACCGCGGTCTCGACCCGCAGGATGCGGTCACCCAGCTGGACCGGAGCCAGGCCTGCCTTGCCCAGCAGGTCCACCTCGTAGGGGATCCAGCCGCCCTCCGGGCCGATGGCCAGGGTCACGGGCTGCTCCACGGCGCGCGGGCAGGCGGGGTAGGGGCCAGGGTGGCCGACCAAGCCCAGGGTGCCTGCGGCGATGGCCGGCAGGCGGTCTTCGACGAACGGTTTGAAGCGCTTCTCGATGATCACTTCGGGCAGCACGGTGTCGCGGGCTTGTTCCAGGCCCAGGATGAGGTTCTCGCGAATGCTGTCCGGGTGCAGGAACGGTGTTTGCCAGAAGCTTTTCTCGACCTTGTAGCTGTTCAGCAGGATCAGCCGCGGCACGCCGAGGGTGGCCACGGTCTGGAACAGCCGGCGCAGCATTTTCGGCCGAGGTACGGCCAGCACCAGGGTCAGCGGCAGCTTGGCCGGTGGCTGCTGGTCAAAGGCGACTTCCAGTTCGGCTTCGTGCTTTTCCAGGCGCAGCACCGTGGCCTTGCCCATCAGGCCGTTGATTCGGCCCACGCGCAGGTTGTCGCCCACCGCCACACGGTGGATGTCCTGCATGTGGGTGAAGCGCCTATCTGCGAGGACGACGCGGTCGGCCGAGACGAAGTCGGCCTCCTCAAGGAGCAACAGGTTCACGGTTGGGTCGCTGGTGGCTGGTCGTTGTGGTCGTTGGCGGTTTCGTCGTGGGCGCTGCGCTTGCGGATCAGGCTGCCGCACAGCACGCCGATCTCGAACAGCAGCCACATGGGTACGGCCAGCAGGGTCTGGGAGAAGATGTCCGGCGGGGTAAGGACCATGCCGACCACGAAGCAGCCGATGATCACGTAGGGGCGAATCTTCTTCAGGTACTTCACGTCGACCACGCCGATCCATACCAGCAGCACCACCGCCACCGGGATTTCGAAGGCCACGCCAAAGGCGAAGAACAGCGTCATCACGAAGTCGAGGTAGCTGGCGATGTCGGTCATCATCGACACGCCTTCTGGCGTGGCGCTGGCGAAGAAGCCGAAGATCAGCGGGAACACCAGGAAATAGGCGAAGGCCATGCCGGCGTAGAACAGGAAGATGCTCGACACCAGCAGCGGAATGGCAATGCGCTTTTCATGGCGGTACAGCCCGGGTGCGATGAAGCCCCAGATCTGCTGGAGGATGAACGGAATCGCCAGGAACAGCGAGACGATCATGGTCAGCTTGAACGGCGTGAGGAACGGCGATGCCACGTCGGTGGCGATCATCGTGGCATTGGCCGGCAAGTGCTCGCGCAGCGGTGCGGAGACCAGGGTGTAGATCTGCTGGGCGAAGGAGAACAGCCCGGCAAAGATCAGGAAAATGACGGCAACGCAGCGCAACAGGCGGGTGCGCAGTTCGGTCAGGTGCGAAACCAGCGGCATTGGCTGGTCGTGTTCCGGATTTTCGCTCATGGGGCTCGCGGCGGTTGAGGCGGTTCAGAAGGCGTGGCCGGGGCGGCAGCGGTCTCGACCGGCCTGGCTTCGAGCCCGGCGGGGGGCTGAACGGTTGCGGTGGTGACAGGCGGCTGCGCCGGTGGCGTCATCGGGTTGAGGATGCGCTTGGCTTCCTCTTCCATCTGCAGGATGTGCTCGTTGTGCAGCTGGCGGCGGATTTCGTCGGCGCCGATTTCGCGCTCCACTTCCATCTTGATGCTGTTGAAACTGCGCTTGAGCCGGCCGATCCACAGGCCTGCCGTGCGCGCGGCACCGGGCAGGCGCTCGGGGCCGAGCACCAGCAGGGCGACCAGGCCGACGAGCAGCAGCTCGCTGAAACTGATGCCGAACATGGGTCAGTCTTTCCGCTGCGGCTCTTGGACCGGCTGGGCCTGGCCTTCGATGGTGTGGCCCTGGTTCTGCTGGGCAGTGTTCTGCACCGGTGGAACGGGTTGGGCAGGCGGCGGGGTCTGCTCGGCCGGCTTGTTCTCTTCGTCGCTCATGGCCTTGCGGAAGCCCTTGATCGACTCACCCAGGTCACTGCCGAAGTTCTTCAGCTTCTTGGTACCGAACACCAGGACCACGACCACCAGCAGGACGATCCAGTGTTTCCAGTCAAAGATACCCATTTCGTACTCCTGAAAAATGTGTGTACAGCAAATCGATCCGGCAACACGGCCCCTGTGGGAGCGGGCATGCCCGCGAACACCGGCGTAGCCGGTGCCATATACCGCGTCGCATTCTTCGCGGGCACGCCCGCTCCCACAGGCGCCCCCAAATACGTCAGGCAGCAGGCGTTCGTGCAGCCTTCTCATCATGCCCGGAAAGCCCGAAGCGGCGTTCCAGCTCATCGAGCACGGCTTGCGGATGCTGGCCCAGCGCGCTGAGCATTACCAGGCTATGAAACCACAGGTCGGCGGTTTCGTAGATGACATCGCTGTAATCCTTGCTGACCGCGGCGTCCTTGGCGGCAATGATCGTCTCGACCGACTCTTCGCCGAGCTTTTCGAGGATCTTGTTCAGGCCCTTGTGGTACAGGCTGGCCACGTAGGAGCTGTCGGGGGCCGCTTGCTTGCGTTCTTCAAGCACTTCGGCCAGGCGGTTCAGGGTGTCGCTCATGTCAGTGTCCTGCGCTGTAGATGGCATCCGGGTCTTTCAGGACCGGGTCGACGGTTTTCCACTGGCCGTCTTCGAAGACGCGGTAGAAGCAGCTTTCACGGCCGGTATGGCAGGCGATATGGCCCAGTTGCTCGACCATCAGGATGATCACGTCGGCATCGCAGTCCAGGCGCATTTCATGCAGCTTCTGCACATGCCCGGATTCCTCGCCCTTGCGCCACAGCTTGCCACGCGAACGCGACCAGTAGATGGCGCGTTGCTCGGCGGCGGTCAGGGCCAGCGATTCGCGGTTCATCCAGGCCATCATCAGCACGCGTCCGGTCTTGTGGTCCTGGGCGATCGCCGGTACCAGGCCCTCGCTGTTCCACTTGATCTCGTCCAGCCAGTCTTTCATCGTCGACTCCAAAGCGGGCCCGCTCCTGTGCCGGGCCCTTTGCGCTAGTGTGCCAGCCATGGGCGCGGCTGGCTATTGGCGCACGATCAGGTAAAGGCCGGCGGCCAGCATCAGCCAGGCCGGCCAGGCGGCAGGGGCGGCCAGGCTGGTGGCTGCGGCGGCACCAGCGGCCAGTACCGCGCCCCCGCCGAGCAGGCCGGCGCCGAGCAGGCGCAGCGCCCAGCGGTCACCCTGGCGGCGCCGCTCCGGCAGTTGCGGATCGTGCAGGTGCGGTTGCGACAGGCGCTCGAGCAGGTCGCGGGCCATGTCGGCCAGGTGCGGCAGTTGCTCGACCTGGCTGTGGATGTTGCCGAGCACGGCCTTGGGGCTCATGCGGTCGCGCATCCAGCGCTCGAGGAATGGCTTGGCGGTGCTCCACAGGTCCAGGTCTGGGTACAACTGGCGGCCCAGGCCTTCGATGTTGAGCAGGGTTTTCTGCAGCAATACCAGCTGCGGCTGCACTTCCATGTTGAAGCGCCGGGCGGTCTGGAACAGGCGCATCAGCACTTGGCCGAAGGAAATATCCTTTAACGGTTTTTCGAAGATCGGCTCGCACACGGTGCGGATCGCCGCTTCGAACTCGTTGACCTTGGTGTGCGCCGGTACCCAGCCCGAGTCGATGTGCAACTGGGCGACGCGGCGGTAGTCACGCTTGAAGAAAGCGATCAGGTTGCGCGCCAGGTAGTCCTGGTCCTCGGCGGTCAGGCTGCCGACGATGCCGCAGTCGATGGCGATGTACTGCGGGCTCCATGGTTTGACCGTGCTGACGAAAATGTTGCCCGGGTGCATGTCGGCATGGAAGAAGCTGTCGCGGAACACCTGGGTGAAGAACACCTCCACGCCTCGTTCGGCCAGCAGCTTCATGTCGGTGCGCTGATCGGCCAAGGTGGCCATGTCGGTCACCGGCACGCCGTAGATGCGCTCCATCACCAGCACCTTGGGGCGGCACAGGTCCCAGTACACCTGGGGCACGTACATCAGCTCGGAGCCTTCGAAATTGCGCCGCAACTGGCTGGCGTTGGCCGCTTCGCGCAGCAGGTCGAGCTCGTCGTAGATGGTTTTTTCGTAGTCGCCGACGATTTCCACCGGGTGCAGGCGGCGGGCGTCGGCCGAAGCGCGCTCGGCGGCCTTGGCGATCAGGAACAGCCAGGCCAGGTCCTGGGCGATCACCGGCTTCAGGCCCGGGCGCACCACCTTGACCACTACTTCTTCGCCACTTTTCAGGCGCGCAGCATGCACCTGGGCCACCGAGGCCGAGGCCAGTGGTTCGACGTCGAAGCGGCTGAACAGTTGCGTTACCGGGGCGCCCAGCTGCGCCTCGATCAGTGCCACGGCCTGCTTGGGGTCGAACGGCGGCACGCGGTCCTGCAGCAGCATCAGTTCATCGGCTATGTCGTTGGGCAGCAGATCACGGCGGGTGGACAACAACTGGCCGAACTTGATGAAGATCGGCCCCAGGTCCTGCAGGGCCAGGCGCAGGCGCGCGCCTCGGTTGAGCTCGGACGGCTTGCGCGGCAGCCAGCGCCACGGCATCAGCAGGCGCAGGCTCATCAGCCACCAGGGCAGCGGCAGGTCGAACAGCAGGTCATCGAGACGGTAGCGGATCACCACACGCTGGATGCGAAAAAGACGGCGGACGGCGAGCAGCTTCATGCGTTATCGCTGGTATCAAGGGATCGGGAGAGGCGCTTGAGGCGCGCCTCGAGGCGTTCTGTATCGAGCTTCAGGGTATCGAGCTCGCTGAAGGCGGCTTCGGCTTCGCGTTTGCCGACCAGGGTACGGGACTCTTCGGCCAGGTACTCGGAAAGGTTCTGGCTGAAGCGCGCCAGGCCCTGGCGGGTCCAGCGTGCGCGCAGGCGAATGTGGCCAGCCAGCAGCGCCGTGGCGACCGGGCCAAGCCAGCGTTGCAGTTCGTGTTCCCAGTCCAGCTCCAGGTCCTGCAGCACACCGAACAGGTCGAGCAACACGGCGCTGTCGCCATGCAGTTCGACTTGCGGGCTGTGCAGCACGGCGGTCTTGTCCCTGGCCAGGGCCAGTTGCGCCAGGCTGCCGGCCGGGGCGTGCAGGCTGCAGTCGACCTCGCCTTGCCAGTGGGCGGCGAGCATCAGGCCCTCTTCATCGGGCAGGATGAACACCTGCAAGGCTGGCTGGCGGCAGTCGATCTCGATGACCTTGCCCTCCAGCGCGGCCAGCCGCGGCAGGGCCGTGCTGTCCATGCGCAGGACGCGGTTCAGGCCATGTTCGGCGCTGGCGAGCAGCCCGGCCAGCAGCATCAGGGCTTGATCCCCCGATGCACGGCAACGATGCCGCTGGTCATGTTGTGGTAGGTGACCCGGTCGAAACCGGCCTCGACCATCATGGCCTTCAGGGTTTCCTGATCGGGGTGCATGCGGATCGACTCGGCGAGGTAACGGTAGCTCTCCGAGTCGTTGGTGATCAGCTTGCCGGCCAGCGGCATGAAGGCGAACGAGTAGGCGTCGTAGGCCTTGGACATCAGCTTGTTGGTAGGCTTGGAGAACTCCAGCACCAGCAGGCGACCGCCTGGCTTGAGCACGCGCAGCATCGAGCGGATGGCTTCGTCCTTGTGGGTGACGTTGCGCAGGCCGAAGGCGATGGTCACGCAGTCGAAGTGGTTGTCCGGGAATGGCAGCTTCTCGGCGTCGGCCTGAACGAACTCGATGTTGCCGGCCACGCCACGGTCGAGCAGGCGGTCACGGCCGACCTTGAGCATCGATTCGTTGATGTCGGCCAGCACTACCTGACCGGTCGGGCCGACCAGCCGCGAGAACTTGGCGGCCAGGTCGCCGGTACCGCCGGCGATGTCCAGTACACGATTGCCGGCGCGTACGCCCGACAGCTCGATGGTGAAGCGCTTCCACAGGCGGTGCATGCCGCCGGAAAGCACGTCGTTCATCAGGTCGTACTTGGCCGCTACCGAGTGGAACACCTCGGCGACTTTCTTCGCCTTCTGGCTTTCAGGGACGTCCTGGTAACCGAAATGGGTGGTGGGTTCGGCGTGGTCGCCTTTGCGCTGGTCGTTCATATCGCTTCACCGGAAAAAATTACCGCCATTCTAGGGCGAACGGGCAGATTTGTCTTGGCGGGGTGTGCCAGTGGGCAGGGGCGGGCATAATGCCCATTATGTCTTCATCTTCAGGAACACCCGCATGACCCAGATCAGCGTCGAACGCAAACATTCCCTCGGCCGCGATGCCGCCCGTGCCAAGGCTGAAGCGCTGGTCGACAAACTGACCCGCGAATACGACCTCAAGGCCACCTGGAACGGTGACCGGGTCGACGTGGCGCGCAGTGGTGCCAACGGCAGCGTGCACATCTTCGATGACCGCATCCGCGTCGAATTGAAGCTGGGCATGATGCTGTCGATGATGAGCGGCACCATCAAGGGCGAGATCGAGCGGGCGCTGGACAAAGCCCTGGCCTGACCCCTTCCGGGGGCCATACTCGTTCACCTTAGGGTGAAGATTCTAATTTACCTCTCTACCTTGTGCTCAAGCCCAACCTCCATGGGCGGTTTCTCCTCCACTCATGAGCATGAGGTATAGAGCATGGCCAAAGTGACTGTGAAGAAAAAGGACGACGCCCCGGGCACGCTGGGCGAGGTGCGCGGCTACGCGCGCAAGATCTGGCTGGCAGGCATCGGCGCCTATGCGCGTGTGGGCCAGGAAGGCTCCGACTACTTCAATGAGCTGGTCAAGGCCGGCGAAGGCGTCGAGAAGCGTGGCAAGAAGCGCATCGACAAGGAGCTCGATGCTGCCAACAACCAGATCGACGAAGCGACCCAGGAAGTCAGTCGCGTACGCGGCAAGGTCGAAGTTCAACTGGACAAGATCGAAAAAGCTTTCGACGCGCGGGTAGGTCGCGCCTTGAATCGCCTTGGCATTCCGTCTAAACATGACGTTGAGGCGTTGTCCATCAAGCTTGAACAGCTGCACGAGCTGCTCGAGCGCGTCGCGCACAAACCATAAGGAGAGCAGGATGGCTGGCAAGAAGAATTCCGAGAAAGAAGGCAGCTCCTGGGTCGGCGGGATCGAGAAGTACTCCCGCAAGATCTGGCTGGCGGGGCTTGGTATCTATTCGAAGATCGACCAGGACGGCCCGAAGCTGTTCGACTCGCTGGTGAAGGATGGCGAGAAGGCCGAGAAGCAGGCGAAGAAGACCGCCGAAGATGTTGCTGAAACTGCCAAATCGTCGACCACTTCGCGTGTGTCGGGCGTGAAGGACCGTGCGCTGGGCAAGTGGAGCGAACTCGAAGAGGCCTTCGACAAGCGCCTGAACAGCGCCATCTCGCGCCTTGGCGTGCCGAGCCGCAACGAGATCAAGGCCCTGCACCAGCAGGTGGACAGCCTGACGAAGCAGATCGAGAAACTCACCGGTGCTTCGGTTACCCCGATTTCGTCGCGCACTGCAGCCAAACCGGCTGCGAGCAAGGCGGCGGCCAAGCCACTGGCCAAGACGGCAGCGGCCAAGCCTGCGGCGAAAACCGCGGCGGCCAAGCCGGCGGCCAAGACTGCTGCGGCGAAACCTGCTGCCAAGACCGCGGCGGCCAAGCCTGCGGCGAAACCGGCAGCGGCCAAGCCGGCTGTGGCGAAGAAGCCGGCAGTGAAGAAAGCACCGGCCAAGCCAGCAGCCGCCAAGCCGGCAGCTCCAGCGGCGAGCGCCGCTCCGGCCGCTAGCGCAGCTCCTGCACCAACCGCGGCTCCGGCCAGCAATCCGCCTTCGGCACCGACAGGCACCGGTACCCTGATCTGATACCGCGTCGCCTTCTTCGCGGGCTTGCCCGCTCCCACAGGTCCTGTGTGCACTCGAGCACTGCATTTCACCTGTGGGAGCGGGCATGCCCGCGAAAGCCGCGACACCGAAACAACAGGCTTACCCCTCCAGATACCTCACCGCCAACTGCTCCGCCGCCCCCCGCGCCTGGGCCTGCAGATGCGGCGCCACCAGCATCATCACCTGGTACACCACAATCCCCACATCCCCCTCGCGCCCCAGTACCCGCTGGTAATCCAGCGAGAACATCAGTGTCAGGGTGATCTGCTCCACCAGTTGCCCCAGCGCCTGGGTCTCGCTCTCTACCAGCCCCTGGCCCTTGAGGCTGGCCAGCAACGCCGCCAGTGTGCGCTTGAGTGCGTTGATCAGGCTGCGCATGCCGCGGGCCAGTTTGGGCAGGCGCCCGGTCAGGTTCGACAGGTCCTGGAACAGGAAGCGGTACTGCGCCATGCGTTCGACGATCAGGTGCAGGAACAGCCAGTAATCCTCGGCATCCAGGCGTACCTCCAGCGGCGGGTCGAGCAAGGGCATCAGCGCTTCTTCAAAGCGCTCGAACAACCCCAGCACCAACGGCTCCTTGCCGTGGAAGTGGTAGTAGAGGTTGCCGGGGCTGATGCCCAGTTCGTTGGCAATTTCCAGGGTGGATACGTTCGGTTCGCCCTGCTGGTTGAACAGCTGCAGGGCACATTCGAGGATACGGTCGCGAGTCTTCATCCAGTCGGCATGCTCATCGGGTCAGCACGTAGGTGCCCGGCGCAGGGCCCAGCGGTGGGTAGGTGGCATTGCCCAGTTCGCTGCGCGGTGCCTTGAGCGGGCCGGAGCGCGGGGTGATCCACTCCAGCCACAACGGCCACCAGCTGCCTTCGCTGCGCTTGGCATCGTGGAACCAGGCACGCGGGTCGCTGGACAGCTTGGGGTTGGCCAGGTAATAGGCCTTGGGGTTGCCGGGCGGGTTGATGATGCTCTGGATGTGCCCGCTGTTGGCCAGCACGAAGCGACGGTCGCCGCCCAGCAGCAAGGCCGAGCGGTACACCGCATCCCACGGGGTGATGTGGTCGTTGCTGCCGGCCACGGTGAAACTGTCCAGATCGACCTTCTGCAGGTCGATGGGGGTGCCGCATACCTCCAGGCCGGCTGGGTGAGTCAGCGGGTTGAGTTTGAAGAAGTCCAGCAGGTCGCCATGCAGCGCGGCGGGCAGGCGTGTGCTGTCGGCGTTCCAGTACAGGATGTCGAAGGCTGGTGGTGTCTTGCCGAGCAGGTAGTTGTTGACCCAGTAGTTCCAGATCAGGTCGTTGGGCCGCATCCAGGCGAAGATCCGCGCCACCTCGGCGCCATCCAGCACGCCGCGCTGATAGGAGCGGCGCTTGGCGGCCTCGATGGTCTGCTCGTCGGCGAACAGGCTGGCGGGGCTTTCGAACTTGCTGTCCAGCAGGCTGACCAGGTAGGTGGCGCTGCGCACCCGGCGCTGCTGGTGCTTGGCCTGCAGGTGGCCCTGCAGCGCGGCCATGGTCAGGCCGCCGGCGCAGGCGCCCATCAGGTTGGGGTCGCGGTTGCCGCTGATGCTGCGGCAAGCGTTGAGCGCTTCTTCCAGGGCCTGCACGTAGCTCGACAGGCCCCATTCGCGGTGGCGCGGGTCGGGGTTGCGCCAGCTCACCATGAACACCTGCAGGCCGCTCTTGAGCATGTACTGGACGAAGCTGTTGGTCGAGCTGAGGTCGAAGATGTAGAACTTGTTGATCTGTGGCGGCACTACCAGCAGTGGCCGGGCGTGCTGCTTTTCGCTCATCGGCTTGTACTGGATCAGCTCCAGCAGTTCGTTGCGAAACACCACGGCGCCGGCGGTTGCAGCCAGGTTGCCGCCCACTTCGAAGGCGCGCTCGTCGACCTGGCGTGGCAGGCCATCGTTGTGGCGCAGGTCATCGAGCAGGTGGGCCACGCCGCGTACCAGGCTCTGGCCACCGCTGTTGAACAGTTCCTTGACCGCCAGCGGGTTGAGCAGCGAGTTGCTCGGCGCCAGTGCATCGTTGATCAGGTTGAACAGGAAGTGCGCACGGGCCCGGTCATCGTCGTCCAGGTGGCTTTCCTCGATCCACAGGCGGGTCTGCTTCTGCCAGGCCAGGTAGGCTTGCAGGCCGCGCCGGTAGAACGGGTTCTGGCTCCATGTCGGGTCGCTGAAGCGCGGATCCCGCGGGTTCGGCTGAAACGGTGTGTCACCCAGCATCACCCTGCCCAGCTGACCACCCAGGGCCAACAGGTGATGCGCGGTGTGCAGCGGGTGACGCAGGCTTTGGCGGCTGACATTGCGCAGCGTGGAAATCAGGTCACGGCCGCGCAGGCCGAGGATGGCGTTCTGCACGTTCATGCTGGTGGCGGGAAGCGTTGTCGTTCCTTTGGCCGTTTTGTCTTTCATGGCAACACTCCCTCGTTCTAACCATGGCGCCGCTTCGCGGGCAAGCCCGCCCCTACACGCCCGAAACCGGGCGAGGGTGCATGACAGCGCGCTGACGCTCTTGCTGAAGGAACTTCATGATGATCGGGGCGACGGCCTCGGCTCGGGTGATCAGGAACAGATGGCCGTCGTCGATAATGTGTAGCTGGGCATTGGGAATTCGCCAGGCCAGCAGGCGCATGTTGATCAGCGGGATCAACGGGTCGTCGTCGCCTGCCAGCACCAGGGTCGGCTGCTGGATCTTGTGCAGCCAATGGATGCTGGTCCAGCCAAGCCCGGCGAACAGCTGCCAGTAGTAGCCCATCTTGCCGCCGGATCGCACCTTGGCGGCGTGCTGCATGGCCAGGTCCGGGTCACGCCGGAAGCCGCCGCCATAGATCGTCGGCGCAATGCGGATGACATGCGACGGCTGCACGTAGCGCCGCGGGCTGGCCATCATCCACAGCACCTTGGGCTTGCCCGGCACCATCACCGCACCGGCGGCAGTGGCGGCCAGCACCAGCTTCTTGCAGCGCTCGGGGTAGTCGTGGGCGAACTGCTGGGCCAGGGCGCCGCCCCACGACACGCCGATGGCATTGACCTGGCCGTAGTCGAGGTAGTCGAGCATGCGTGCCGTCAGCTTGGCCAACCCGGGGAAGCGGTAAGGGTGGCGCGGCGTGGACGAGCCGCCGACCCCGGGCACGTCAAAGGCGATGACTTCCAGGTCCGGGTCCAGCGCCTCGATGAACGGAAACACCAGCTCCAGGTTGGCGCCGATGCCGTTGAAGATCAGCAGCGGCGTCAGATGCGACTTGCCCGGGCGGACGGCGGTGCGGATGGACTGGTTGTCCAGCTCGACGGTCCTGAAGATATAGGGTTGCGGCATGCGCGTGACTCATGGGGTGAAATGAACACCGTGGCGCCCCGCAGGGGGCCACGGCGCTGCAGCTCAACGCTCGTGAACGTAGGTGCCCGGGGATGCCTCGCCAGCGGCATAGGCACGGTTGCCCAGGCGGGTCGGTGCCTTTTTCAGCTCGCCGGCACGTTCGCCCAGCCAGCTTTGCCAGTGCAGCCACCAGGAGTCCGCATGCTTGGTAGCGTTTTCTTGCCAGGCCACCGGGTCACCCGGGCGATCGGCACCGGTCATGAAGCGCGCCTTGGGGTTGCCTGGCGGGTTGAGGATGCTCTGGATATGGCCGCTGTTGGACAGCACGAATTCGATCTTGCCGCCGAACAGGTGCGCCGAGCGGTAGCACGACTGCCAAGGGGTAATGTGGTCATTGGTGCCGGCGAGGCTGTAGATGTCGCATTTGACCTGTTTCAGATCGATCGGAGTGCCGCACACTTCCAGGGCGTCCGGGCGCGTCAGCGGGTTGCTCTTGAACATCTCGATCAGGTCGCCATGGAAGGCGGCCGGCAGGCGCGTGGTGTCGTTGTTCCAGAACAGGATGTCGAACACCGGCGGCTCGTTGCCGAGCAGGTAGTTGTTGACCCAGTAGTTCCAGATCAGGTCGTTGGGGCGCATCCAGGCGAACACCTTGGCCATCTCGCTGCCTTCGAGCACGCCGGCCTGGTAGGAGTGGCGCTTGGCGGCCTCCAGGGTCTGCTCGTCGACGAACAGGGCGACCTGGTTGTCCATGGTGGTGTCCAGCACGCTGACCAGCAGGGTCAGGGCATTGACCTTGTTCTCGCCTAGCGCGGCATAGTGGCCGACCAATGCCGTGCAGGTGATGCCGCCGGAGCAGGCACCGAGCATGTTCAAGTCCTTGCTGCCGGTTATCGCCAGCACCGCGTCGACCGCCTCCTTGAGCGCATCGATATAGGTGGACAGGCCCCATTCGCGCTGGGCTTTGGTCGGGTTGCGCCAGCTGATGATGAAGGTCTGCTGCTGTGAGCGCAGGCAGTAGCGCGCCAGGCTCTTTTCCGGGCTCAGGTCGAATACGTAGAACTTGTTGATTTGCGGCGGCACCACCAGTAGCGGGCGGGCATGCACCTGCTCGGTGATGGGGCTGTACTGGATCAGCTCCAGCACATCGTTGCGGTACACCACGGCGCCTTCACTGGTGCCCAGGTTCTTGCCCACCTCGAAGGCGTCCATGTTCACCTGGCTGGGCATGCCGCCGTTGTTGACCAGGTCCTTGGCCAGGTTGGACAGGCCATCGAGCAGGCTCTTGCCGCCTGTTTCGAAAAAGCGTTTGACCGCTGCCGGGTTGGACAGGGTGTTGGTCGGCGCCATGGCTTCGGTCATCAGGTTGATGACGAACTGGCCACGGCTGATGTCTTGGGGCGAAAGGTCACTGCTGCCGATCCAGTCCTGCAGCTCCTTGCGCCAGGCCAGATAGGTTTGCAGGTAGCGGCGGTAAAGTGGGTTGTTGCTCCATGCCGGGTCATTGAAGCGACGGTCGTCGCTTTCCGGGGCAAGGCTGGACTTGCCCAGCAGCACGTTCTTCAGCTCCAGGCCAAAGTGGGCCACATGCTTGGCGCTGTGCAGCGGTTGGCGCACGGCCTGGCGCAGCACGGTGCGTGCCGAGCTCAACAGGTCCTTGCGACGGATACCGATGACCGGGTTCAGCCCCAGGGTGTTTTCCGAGGCCTGCCGCTGCAGCTCATCGTTGTTCTTGTTACTCATCTACGACGCTCCGTTGTCCTGAGACGAGTACCGGTTGCTGTGGCGGGTGCACAGTTCTGAGCCCGGTACTGCTACTCGGGTGACCAGTGATAAGGAACAGCGGTGCTGCGAGGGTTCTGGCTACCTGCAATTTGATGCAGGGAACTTGCCACCCCCCATTGGTTACCCGACTTTCATGTAATGCGCAAGACAGCCCGTCACTGGGCTGTCTGTAAGGTATTCAAACAAATGAATTTAGAAAATGCGCTCTAAATCCTGAAGGCCTTGCGCTAGAGCATGAGTTTGACCACCGACTCGGCGGGGTCGCGGGATTTGCCGGCTTTGTGCAGTTCGTCGAGGTACTCGGCCCACAGCTGTTCCTGGCGCAGGCACAGCTGCTCGAGGTATTCCCAGGTGAACAGGCCGCTGTCATGGCCGTCGTCGAAGGTCAGTTTCAGTGCGTATTGCCCGGCAGGTTCCAGCCCGCTGAGGCCGACGTTGATCTTGCCGAACTGCAGGATGGGGTTGCCGTGGCCCTGGACCTCGGCGGAGGGGGAGTGCACGCGCAGGAATTCGGCGGGCAGGTGGTAGACCTCGCCGGGGGCGTAGGTGAGGCTGAGGGTTTTCGAGGCTTTGTGCAGGTTGATGGCGGTGGGCAGGCGGGCCATGGCTGGAATCTCTCGGGAGCTGATAGTGCACAGCTTCGGGAGATTCGGGCCGTTGGGAAAGGGGCGCCTCGGCAGCCAAACGACGGAAAAGCCAGCTCCCACAGGTACTCCACAGGTTCAGGATTGTGAAGTACCTGTGGGAGCTGGCTTGCCGGCGATTGGGCCGCAAAGCGGCCCCGTGCGGTCTTACAGGATGTAACGCGACAGGTCTTCGTTCTGCGCCAGCTCACCCAGGTGGCTGTTCACGTACGCCGCGTCGATCTGGATCGGCGCTTCGTCATGGGTGCTGGCCAGGTCGCCAGCGCTGAACGACACCTCTTCGAGCAAACGCTCGAGCAGGGTGTGCAGGCGGCGGGCACCGATGTTCTCGGTCTTCTCGTTCACCTGGTAGGCAATCTCGGCCAGGCGCTTGATACCGTCGGCGAGGAACTCGATATTCAGGCCTTCGGTCTTGAGCAGGGCCTGGTACTGTTCGGTCAGCGACGCGTGCGGCTCCTGCAGGATGCGCTCGAAGTCTTCCGGGGTCAGGGCCTTGAGCTCCACACGGATCGGCAGGCGGCCTTGCAGTTCGGGCACCAGGTCGCTCGGCTTGCTCAGGTGGAACGCACCCGAGGCAATGAACAGGATGTGGTCGGTCTTGACCATGCCCAGCTTGGTGTTGACGGTGCAGCCTTCGATCAGCGGCAGCAGGTCGCGCTGCACGCCTTCACGGGACACGTCGGCGCCGCCAACATTGCCGCGCTTGGCAACCTTGTCGATTTCGTCGATGAACACGATGCCGTGCTGCTCGACAGCTTCCAGGGCCTTGGCCTTGAGCTCTTCCTCGTTGACCAGGCGGCTCGCTTCTTCATCGCGAACCATCTTCAGCGCTTCTTTCACCTTCAGCTTGCGCGCCTTGCGCTTGCCTTTGCCCATGTTGGCGAACAGGCTCTGCAGCTGGTTGGTCATTTCTTCCATGCCGGGCGGCGCGGCAATTTCGACGCCCACGGCATCGGCCACTTCGATCTCGATTTCCTTGTCGTCCAGCTGGCCTTCGCGCAGGCGCTTGCGGAACAGCTGGCGGGTGTTGGAATCGGTGCTGGTCTGCGCGGCTTCCTCGGCGAAGCTGCTGACCCGCGCCTGCGGCAGCAGGGCATCGAGGATGCGGTCTTCGGCGGCGTCTTCGGCGCGGTGGCGCACGCGGATGATCTCTTGCTCACGCAGCATCTTCAATGCTGCATCGGCCAGGTCACGGATGATCGACTCGACGTCGCGGCCCACGTAGCCCACTTCGGTGAACTTGGTGGCTTCGACCTTGAGGAACGGCGCGTTGGCCAGCTTGGCCAGGCGGCGGGCGATTTCGGTCTTGCCGACGCCGGTAGGGCCGATCATCAGGATGTTCTTCGGGGTCACTTCGGCGCGCAGCTCGGCGGGGAGCTGCATGCGCCGCCAGCGGTTGCGCAGGGCGATTGCCACGGCGCGCTTGGCGTCGTCCTGGCCGATGATGTGGCGGTTGAGTTCGTGGACGATCTCGCGGGGGGTCATGGACATGATCAATAGGGTCCTCGGGCAGAATGATTCAGCGTGGAAAAGCCCCATCACCGGGATGGAGCGCCAGAACAGCTGATCAGTCGGCCAGGTCCTGCTCCTCGATGGTCAGGTTGTGGTTGGTGAACACGCAGATGTCGCCGGCGATGTTCAGGGCGGTCTCGGCGATTTCACGGGCCGAGAGGTCGGTCTTGTTCAGCAGGGCGCGTGCTGCGGCCTGGGCGTAGGCGCCGCCGGAACCCATGGCGATCAGGCCGTCTTCGGGTTCGACCACATCGCCGTTGCCGGTGATGATCAGGGAGGCGTCCTTGTTGGCCACGGCCAGCATGGCTTCCAGGCGGCTCAGGGAACGGTCGGTACGCCATTCCTTGGCCAGCTCGACGGCGGCGCGGACCAGGTGGCCCTGATGTTTTTCAAGCTGGCCTTCAAAGCGCTCGAAAAGGGTGAACGCATCGGCGGTGGCGCCGGCGAAGCCCGCGATGACCTGGCCGTGGTACAGGCGGCGCACCTTCTTGGCGTTGCCTTTCATCACGGTGTTGCCGAGGGATACCTGGCCGTCGCCGCCCATGACGACTTTGCCGTTACGGCGGACAGAAACGATGGTGGTCAAGGGGAGAGTCTCCACGCAGCGGGGCGAAAGTGCCTGATGCAGACTCATATGGGGGTGGGGGGAAGGATTTCAACCGTGGGGGATGAATGGTCGCGCATGGCAGGGGGAACCCTGCAAGGGCATTCGCGGGCGTGCCCGCGAAGAACTTCACTCAGGCCTCGTGGCAGACATGCCCATCGACCAAGGTATAACGCACCGCACCCGGCAGGCAGTGGCCGATGAACGGGCAGTTCTCGCCGCGCGAGAACCACTGCTCGCCGGCCACGGTCGAGGCTTGCGGGTCGAACAGCACCAGGTCGGCCGCGCCTCCCACTTTCAGCTCGCCAGCCGGCAGGCGCAGGGCTGCCGCCGGGCCGCTGCTCAGGCGGGCCAGCAAGGTTGGCAGGTCGAGCAGGCCGTCCTGCACCAGGGTCATGGCCAGCGGCAACAATAGTTCGACACTGCTGATGCCCGGCTCGGTGGCGCCGAACGGGGCCAGCTTGGCGTCGCGCTCGTGTGGCTGGTGATGGCTGGAGATCGCTTGGATCACGCCCGACTTCACCGCCGCACGCAGGCCGTCACGGTCGGCGGCGGTGCGCAGCGGTGGCTGCACGTGGTACAGGCTGGAGAACTCACGCAGCGACTCGTCGGTAAGGATCAGTTGGTACAGCGCCACATCGGCGGTCACCGGCAGGCCAAGCTGCTGGGCCTGCTCGATCAGCCGCGCGCCACGGGCGCTGGTGATCTGGGTGAAGTGCGCACGCACGCCGGTCTGTTCCACCAGCAGCAGATTGCGCGCCAGGGCCACGGTCTCGGCGGTTTCCGGAATGCCCGGCAGGCCGAGGAAGCTGGCCATGGCACCTTCGTGAGCCAGGCCGCCTTGGGCCAGGTCGCGGTCCTGGGAATGGAACACCACGGTCAGGTCGAAGGTGGCGGCGTATTCCAGGGCGCGGGCCAGGGTACGGTTGTTGGGGATTTCCTTCAGGCCATTGCCGAAGGCCACGCAGCCGGTGTCGCGCAGTGCCACCAGCTCGGCCAGTTGCTCGCCTTCCAGGCCCTTGGTCAGGGCGCCGATCGGGTAGACCTTGCTGTTGGCGGCCTCGCGGGCGCGGTCAAGGATAAGCTCGGCCACGGCCGAGGTGTCCAGCACCGGCTTGGTCTGCGGCGGGCAGCACAGGCTGGTGACACCGCCGGCGACGGCGGCGCGGGTTTCACTGGCGATGTTGCCTTTGCGGCTGTAGCCCGGCTCGCGCAGGGACACGCCGAGGTCGACCAGGCCGGGTGCGGCGACCAGGCCATCAGCCTGGATCGTGCGGCTGGCGCTGAAGCCAGCCGGGGCTGCACCGATGGCGGCAATACGGCCGCCGTCCAGGTGCAGGTCGGTGACCTGGTCCAGGCCGCTGTTCGGGTCGATGACCCGGGCGCCGAGAATACTGATGGTCACTGGGCGTTCTCCTGGTCGAATTGACGTTGCGCGTTCTGCCCGCTCATGGCCATGGACAGCACTGCCATGCGCACGGCGATGCCGTAGGTGACCTGGTTGAGGATCACCGAGTGCTTGCCGTCGGCCACCGCCGACTCGATTTCCACGCCACGGTTGATCGGGCCCGGGTGCATGACGATGGCGTCGGGCTTGGCGCCGGCCAGGCGCGCGGTGGTCAGGCCGAACAGGCGGTAGAACTCGCCTTCGCTGGGCAGCAGGCCGCCGGCCATGCGCTCACGCTGCAGGCGCAGCATGATCACCACGTCGACGTCCTTCAGGCCTTCGGCGAGGTCCGTGTAGACCTTCACGCCGTACTGCTCGATACCGATCGGGATCAGGGTTTTCGGGCCGATCACGCGGATGTCCGGGCAGCCCAGCGCTTTGAGCGCCAGCATGTCGGAGCGGGCCACGCGCGAGTGCAGGATGTCGCCGACGATGGCCACCGACAGGTTCTCGAAGCTGCCCTTGTGGCGGCGGATGGTGAGCATGTCGAGCATGCCTTGGGTCGGGTGCGCGTGGCGGCCGTCACCGCCGTTGATCACGGCAACTTCCGGGCACACATGCTCGGCGATGAAGTGCGCAGCCCCGGAGTCGGAGTGGCGCACCACGAACATGTCGGCGGCCATGGCTTCGAGGTTGCGCAGGGTATCGAACAGGGTTTCGCCCTTGCTGGTCGAGGAGGTCGACACGTTCAGGCTGATCACGTCGGCCGACAGGCGTTGGGCCGCCAGTTCGAACGTTGTACGGGTACGGGTGGAGTTCTCGAAGAACACGTTGCACACAGTCTTGCCGCGCAGCAACGGGACTTTCTTCACGGCGCGGGCACCGACTTCCAGGAAGGAGTCGGCGGTGTCGAGGATCTCGGTGAGCAGTTCGCGGGGCAAACCGTCGAGCGAGAGGAAGTGGCGCAGCTGGCCCTGATCATTGAGCTGCAGCGGGCGCTTGGCGTCGATTGGCGTCATCGCGGGGGACTCTTAAAGGGCGGAAGCGGAGGCGAGGTCCTGGCGCTCGAGGGCGAGCGGTGCGGGTCCGGTCAATTTTACCCGTTCATTGGGGGGCAGCGACAGGGTGGCGCCGAGTACATTCGGGCGGATTGGCAGTTCGCCGGCATCCAGGTCCAGCAGGCAGACCAGGGTGACGCTGGCCGGGCGGCCATAATCGAACAGTTCGTTGAGCGCGGCGCGTACCGTGCGGCCGCTCATCAGCACGTCATCCACCAGCACCAGGTGCTGGCCCTCGACCTCGAACGGCAGCTCGGACGGGCGCACTTGCGGGTGCAGGCCGTTCTGGCTGAAGTCGTCGCGATAGAACGAGACGTCCAGAGTGCCCATGGGGCTGGTGTCGCCCATGGCTTCCTGCAGGGCCTGGGCAACCCAGACGCCGCCGGTGCGGATACCGATGTAGCGCGGCTCGGTAATTGCCCGGCGCGCCAGGTGGGCACGAAGGTCGACAGCCATCTGCCGAATCAGGTCGGCGGGATTGGGTAGGCTCATTGCGGGCTCCTCGGAAGGGTGCGCCGGGCGGGGCCGGCGGCAAAGATGATCAGGTATTGGCCTCCAGCCAGCCTTGCAGCAACAGGGCGGCGGCGATGGCATCGACCGGGTTGTCGCGGTAGCTGCCGCGCTGGCCGCCACGGGCCATGCGCTCGCCCTTGGCCTCGAAGGTGGTCAGGCGTTCGTCGTGGGTGTGCACGGGCAGGTTGAAGCGGCCGTTCAGGCGGCGGGCGAACTTTTCTGCGCGGGCGCTCATTTCGCTGGGGGTGCCGTCCATGTTCAGCGGCAGGCCGACGACGATGGCGTCGGGCTTCCATTCGGCAATCAGCTTTTCCACCTGGGCCCAGTCCGGCACGCCATTCTGTGCCTTCAGAGTGCAAAGCTCGCGGGCCTGGCCGGTAACCACCTGGCCGACGGCTACGCCGATCTGTTTGCTGCCGTAGTCGAAGCCCAGCAGCAGACGCAGTTCAGGGTGCAGTTCGGCCATCAGGCGTGGCCCGCCTGGCTGGTCAGCAGGTTCAGGTTGATCCCCAGGCTGGCGGCGGCGGCTTCCAGGCGCAGGTCGCTGGTCAGGCCGAAGATGATTTCAGGGTCGAACGGGCAGTTGAGCCAGGCGTTGTCGGCAAGCTCCGCTTCCAGTTGGCCCGCTTCCCAGCCGGCATAGCCCAGGGTGATCAGGCTCTGTTTCGGGCCTACCCCGGCGGCGATGGCAAGCAATATATCCTGCGAGGTGGTCAGCGACAGCCCTTCCAGCGCCACGGTGGCCTGGAAACTGCATTCGCTGCTGTGCAGCACGAAGCCACGGTCGGTCTGTACCGGGCCACCTTGGTAGATCGGCACCTGCAAGGTGCTGGCCGGTGGCATTTCGTCCGGGCGCAGCTGCTCGAGGATGTCGGCCAGGTTCAGCTCCTGCGGCCGGTTGACCACCAGGCCCATGGCGCCATGGGCGTTGTGCTCGACGATGTACGTGAGGGTCTGGGCGAAGTTCGGATCGGCCATGTGCGGCATGGCGATCAGGAACTGATGCTTGAGGTAGCTCGGCGTGAGGGTTTTCATGGGGGATAGTGTGGCGCCAGGTGGCGAGGCTGACAAGGTGCGGTTTTGTGTCGATCGTGCCGGCCTCTTCGCGGGCACGCCCGCTCCCACAGGAACCTCACAGTAGCTGAACCCAGCGGAGATCCTGTGGGAGCGGGCATGCCCGCCAAAGGGCCGGTACAGCCAGCAAATCAGTTACTGGACAAACGGTCCCCACGGGCAAAGCGCCAGGTGCGGATGATCTCCAGCCGGTCAAACTCGGCCAGGTCCCCGGTAAACGGCGCAAACGGCGCCGCCAGCCGCACGATGCGCTGCGCCGCCTGGTCAAGCACCGGTTGCCCGGACGACTCCAGCACCAGTACCTCGTACAACGAGCCATCGCGGTTGATCGACACCATCATGCGCAGGTTGCCGTAGATCTGTTGCCGGCGCGCTTCATCGGGGTAGTTCAGGTTGCCCACCCGCTCGACCTTCTTGCGCCACTCTTCCTTGTACCAGGCCCCCTTGTCGCGCATGGTCGAGGCGGCATTGAGCCGGTGGATGCGCGGGCGCTTGGCGTACATCTGCTGCTCGTTGGACAGCTCCGCCTCCAGGCTGGCGATCTGGCTGGACAACTGCGAGCTGTCGAAGTCCGGTGCCGGGGCTGCCGGCTTGGGCTGTGGCTTGCTTTCCCTGGGCTTGGGCTCGACCTTCTGTGGCTTGGGCGCCGTGGTCACTACCGCCGACTTCTGCGGGACAGGGGGCGGTACCACCTCGGGCTTCGCGGCGGGTGGCGGGGTGATCTTGTTGATCTTGCTGTCCTGGAACGGTGCCAGTTCGGTGGTCTTGGGCACCGCTTTCTTGTCCAGGGTGCCGCTGCCCTGCTGGTTGTCCTGGGCCTGGAAATCGGCCTTCTCCGGCGGTTTCTCGCTCTTGAAGGTGGCCAGGGTGATGTCCATGGTGTGGCGGATTTCTGCAGGCTTGACCACGCTGAAGCCGACGCCGAGGATCAGCGCCAGGTGCACCAGGGCAGCCAGGAACAGGGTAAAGCCGAGCCGGTCCACCGGGCGAACACGGGGGGGCAGCAGGTCGGCGGGGATGTCAGCGGGCAGCGTCATCGGGTTTCCAGCAACCGCAGGGCGGGGCAGCAGGCCAGGCTAAAAGGACCCGCATCATACCCCACTCTGGGTTGTTGCCGTGCGTCGGCGGTCAGCGCGCCTTCAGCTGGCGATCAATGGCATCCATCAATTGCCCGCCGATATTGGTGTTGTAGGCGGCATCGATCTCGCGGATGCAGGTGGGGCTGGTGACGTTGATTTCGGTGAGGTAGTCGCCGATCACGTCCAGGCCCACGAACATCAGGCCCTTCTCGCGCAGGGTCGGGCCGACCTGGGCGGCGATCCAGCGGTCGCGGTCGGTCAGCGGGCGTGCTTCGCCACGGCCGCCGGCGGCCAGGTTGCCACGGGTCTCGCCGCTGGCCGGGATACGCGCCAGGCAGTAGTCCACCGGCTCGCCGTCGATCATCAGGATGCGTTTGTCGCCGTCCTTGATCTCGGGCAGGTAGGCCTGCGCCATGATCTGCTGGCCGCCGTGCTGGGTCAGGGTCTCGAGGATCACCGACAGGTTAGGGTCACCCGGGCGGTGGCGGAACACCGAGGTGCCGCCCATGCCGTCCAGCGGCTTGAGGATCACGTCGCCGTGGGTTGTGGCGAATTCGCGCAGGATGTCGGCGCGACGGCTGACCAGGGTCGGCGCCATGCACTGCGGGAACTGGGTGGCGAACAGTTTTTCGTTGCAGTCGCGCAGGCTCTGCGGGCGGTTGACCACCAGTACCCCCTCGCGCTCGGCCTGCTCCAGCAGGTAGGTGCTGTAGACGAACTCCATGTCGAAGGGCGGGTCCTTGCGCATCAGGATCACGTCCAGCTCGGCCAGCGCGCTGTCCTGCTCCTCGCCCAGCTCGAACCAGCGGGCCGGGTCGGCGAACACTTTCAGCGGGCGCATCTGCGCACGGGCCTGGCCGGCGCCCAGGTACATATCGCGCTGTTCCATGTAGAACAGGCTCCAGCCGCGCGCCTGTGCGGCCAGCAGCATGGCCAGCGAGCTGTCCTTCTTGTAGGAGATGGACGCGATGGGGTCCATGACAATGCCGAGGCGAACGCTCATGGGGTGGTTCCTCTTGGCGGCACGTGGCCGCGATGGATCGAAAGAAAAGTGGCTCAGGGTGGCGCCGTGAACGCCGCCGGTCAAGGGGCGCCGCAGATGGAACGGCCACCCGGAGTGTGCTAAAAATGCCAGTCATAGCGCTATACAACAGGCCTTTGGGGCTGCGCAGCAGCTCCAGGAATTCGGCATAAGCAGCGACGGTAGCCCAAGTGATGGAACAACCCCTGAAGGTGATGGTGATCGACGACTCGCGCACGATCCGCCGCACCGCACAGATGTTGCTCGGTGAAGCGGGCTGCGAGGTGATCACCGCCAGCGATGGCTTCGATGCCCTGGCCAAGATCGTCGACCACCAGCCCAGCATCATCTTCGTCGATGTGTTGATGCCGCGCCTGGACGGCTACCAGACCTGCGCGGTGATCAAGCACAACAGTGCCTTCAAGGACACCCCGGTCATTCTGCTGTCGTCACGTGACGGCCTGTTCGACAAGGCCCGCGGCCGGGTGGTCGGCTCCGACCAGTTCCTGACCAAACCGTTCAGCAAGGAAGAACTGCTCGACGCGATCCGCGCCCACGTGCCCGGTTTTGCCGCAGCCCAACAACACGCACCCTGACCGCGCCCCGCCATGGCACGGTCTTTCTTTCCTGATGGGGAACCAGCATGGCCCGAGTTCTGATTGTCGACGACTCGCCGACAGAGATGTACCGATTGACCGAATGGCTGGAAAAGCACGGCTACCAGGTGCTCAAGGCCAACAACGGTGCCGATGGCGTGGCCCTGGCACGGCAGGACAAGCCCGACGCGGTGTTGATGGACATCGTGATGCCCGGCATGAACGGCTTCCAGGCCACCCGCCAGCTCAGCAAGGACCCGGAAACCAGCACCATCCCGGTGATCGTGGTCACCACCAAGGACCAGGAAACCGACCGTATCTGGGCCACGCGCCAGGGCGCTCGTGACTTCCTGACCAAGCCGGTGGAAGAGGACGCGCTGATCGCCAAGCTCAAAGAAGTGCTCGGGGCTTGACCACCCGCCCGCAGGGCGCGTCGCTGACCGCCTTCGAGTTGTTGCTGGACATCGACCGGCGCTGCCGCCTGCTGGTCGCCGACCAGCCGCCGCAGGACAACCGCCTGCAACAGTGGAGCGGCATCGGCTTCCGCATAGCCGGGCAATGGTTCGTCGCGCCCATGGGCGAGGTTGCCGAGGTGCTGCGCGAACCGCGCAGCAGCCGCGTCCCCGGCGTGCAGCCGTGGGTGTGCGGGGTAGCCAACCTGCGCGGGCGGCTGTTACCGGTGATGGACCTGAGCAGTTTCTTCGGCCTGGGCCACGCCGCCCCGGGCAAGCAGCGGCGGGTGCTGGTGCTGGACCACGAGGACCTGTTCGTCGGCCTGCTGGTGGACGAGGTGCTGGGCCTGCAGCACTTTGCCCTCGACAGCCTGCAACTGTCGCCGCCACAGCCCTTGATCCGCGCCGCTGCACCTTTCGTGCAGGGGCATTTCCCGCGTGAACGCAACTGGGCGATCTTCAGCCCCTTCGCCCTGGCCCAGGCGCCGGGCTTTCTCGATGTGGCGTTATAGGACCTGCGAACGTGAACAAGCCTGCCACCCCCGTCACCACCGTGACCCCACGTACCCGCAGCATCGCGCAGATCACCGTGCTGTTCCTGATCCTGATCCTGTCGATCATTCTGCTGTTCGCCAACTTTGCCTACCTGAACACCCAGTCCAACTACGACAAGCAGTACATCGGCCACGCCGGCGAACTGCGGGTGCTGTCGCAGCGCATCGCCAAGAACGCCACCGAAGCCGCCACCGGCAAGGCCCTGGCCTTCAAGCTGCTGTCGGACGCGCGCAACGATTTCGAACGGCGCTGGGGCTACTTGCGTGAAGGTGACAAGTCCACCGGCCTGCCACCTGCGCCGCCCATGGTGCGTGACGAGATGGAAGCGGTACGCCGCGACTGGGAAAACCTGCGCAAGAACACCGACACCATCCTGGCCAGCGAGCAGACCGTGCTGTCGCTGCACCAGGTGGCGGCGACCCTGGCCGAGACCGTGCCGCAGTTGCAGGTGGAATACGAGAAAGTGGTCGAGATCCTGCTGCAGAGTGGCGCCCCGGCCAGCCAGGTGGCGGTGGCCCAGCGCCAGTTGCTGCTGGCCGAACGCATTCTCGGCTCGGTCAACACCGTGCTGGCCGGTGACGATGCCGCGGCCCAGGCGGCGGATGCCTTCGGCCGCGATGCCGGGCGCTTCGGCCAGGTGCTCGAGGGCATGCTCAGTGGCAACGCGGCGATCCAGGTGACCCGTGTCGAGGACGCCGATGCCCGTGCGCGCCTGGCTGAAATTGCCGAGCTGTTCCAGTTCGTTGCCGGCTCGGTGGATGAAATCCTCGAAACCTCGCCGGAACTGTTCCGCGTGCGCGAGGCTGCAGGCAACATCTTCAGCCTGTCGCAAACCCTGCTCGACGAGGCCTCGCACCTGGCCAACGGTTTCGAGAACCTGGCTGGCGGGCGCACGCTCGACACCGTCGGCGGCTATGTCCTGGGCCTTCTGGCGCTGGCTTCGATCATCCTCATCGGCCTGGTCATGGTACGCACCACCAACCGCCAGCTGCGTGAGACGGCGGAAAAGAACGAACGCAACCAGCAGGCGATCATGCGCCTGCTCGACGAAATCGAAGAGCTGGCTGACGGCGACCTGACCGTGACCGTATCGGTGACCGAAGACTTCACCGGCGCCATTGCCGACTCGATCAACTATTCCGTGGACCAATTGCGCGACCTGGTCGCCACCATCAACCACAGTGCCGTGCAGGTCGCTGCCGCCGTGCAGGACACACAGAACACCGCACGCCAGCTGGCCAAGGCCTCGGAGCACCAGGCCGAACAGATCAGCGAGGCTTCCGAGGCGGTTGGCGACATGGTCGAATCGATCGACCGGGTTTCGGCGCATGCCTACGAGTCGGCCAAGGTGGCCGAGCGCTCGGTGGCGATCGCCAACAAGGGCAACGAGGTGGTGCACAACACCATCAACGGCATGGACAACATTCGCGAACAGATCCAGGACACCGCCAAACGGATCAAGCGCCTCGGTGAGTCCTCCCAGGAAATCGGCGATATCGTCAGCCTGATCGACGACATTGCCGACCAGACCAACATCCTCGCTCTCAACGCGGCGATCCAGGCCTCGCTGGCCGGCGAGGCCGGCCGTGGGTTCGCCGTGGTCGCCGACGAAGTGCAGCGCCTGGCCGAGCGCTCGTCATCGGCCACCCGGCAGATCGAAGCGCTGGTGCGCACCATCCAGGCCGACACCAACGAGGCGGTGATATCCATGGAGCAGACCACCGCCGAGGTGGTGCGCGGTGCCCGCCTGGCCCAGGATGCCGGGGTGGCGCTGGCCGAGATCGAAGGCGTCTCGCAGAACCTCGCCGACCTTATCCACAGCATCTCCGATGCCGCCCAGCTGCAGACTTCGTCTGCCGGGCAGATCTCCCACACCATGGCGGTCATCCAGCAGATTACCGCGCAGACCTCCGCCGGCTCCGGCGCCACTGCCGACAGCATCCGCCACCTGGCACGCATGGCCAGCGAGATGCGCCGTTCGGTGTCCGGGTTCACCCTGCCACCACCAGCAGAACCCAAGTGAATAGCCCTACTGATGAGCTCTACTGAAAAGCCGCGCCGAGGAATGCCCATGGCTGTAGCAGCTGTAAGCCCCGAGCGCCACGACACCGTGGCGCTGGCCTGGACCAAAGCCGCCATCCTCGACTGCCTGGGCCAGGCGCGCCAGGCGCTGGAGCGCTTTGCCGGCGAGCCTGGCGACCTGTCGATGCTGGCATTCGTGGTCGACAACCTGCACCAGGTCCACGGCTGCCTGCGCATGCTCGAACTGCGCGGTGCCACGCGCCTGGCTGAAGAACTGGAGCTGTTCGCCAAGGCCCTGGCCGATGGTCAGGTCAGCCCCCGCGGTGATTGCCTGGGCGCGTTGTTCCGCGGCCTGGAGCAATTGCCATCGTATCTGGAACGCCTGCGCGGCGCCCGCCACGACCTGCCACTGGTGATGCTGCCGCTGCTCAACCAACTGCGTGCCTGCCGTGGCGAGGAGCCGTTGGCCCAGGCCAGCCTGATCAGCGGCGCCACCCAACGCTTTGCCGGTGCCGACGACCTGGCCAACCTCGACCTGTCGCTGGGCAACTGGCGCGAGCAGCTGCAGGCAGGGCCTGGCCGCGATGCCCTGCGCTCGGTGGTGACCGCGCTGTGCGACGACCTGATGCGCATCAAGGAGCGCCTGGACCAGTTCGTGCGTGGCGATCGCCAGCACAGCGAGCAACTCGATGCCCTGCTGGCACCGCTGCGCCACGTGGCCGACACCCTGGCGGTGCTTGGCTTCCAGCAGCCACGCCGGGTGATCATCGACCAGGTGCTGGCGCTGCAGGCCCTGGCCCAGGGCGAGCGGGCCGTGGACGACGCGGTGTTGATGGATGTAGCGGGGGCCCTGCTGTACGTGGAGGCCACGCTCAATGGCATGGTCGGCCCGCTGGAGGAAAACGGCCAGGGCGGCCTGCCGGGCTCGGACCTGGCCGAAATCCGCCAGCTGGTGTTGAACGAGTCGCTGAATGTGCTGCAGCAGGCCAAGGACCTGATCGGCGATTGCCTGGAATCCGGCTGGCCTCGGCAACGCCTGCAACCTTTGCCAGGGCTGTTGCAGCAGATTCGTGGTGCACTGGCGATGTTGATGCTGCCGACCGTGGCCGAGCTGTTTGCTGGTTGCGCCAGCTATGTGCAGCGGTGGCTGCAGCACCTGGAGGTGGAGCCGCCAGCCGATGAGCTGACGCACTTGGCCGAGGCCCTGAGCGCCGCCGAATGCTACCTGCAATGGCGGGTGGCGGACCCATTGGCGGATGGCCAGCCCTTCATCGACATGGCGCGCGCCAGCCTGGCGACACTGGGTGTGCACTGCGCGATGGTCGAGGCCACCGCAGGCCAGGATGGCAGCGCTGATGGCATCGATGACGAGCTGCGTGAAGTGTTTCTCGACGAGGCCGGTGAACTGCTGCCGGAAATCGAGCGCCACTGGTTGCGCTGGCGTGCCGACAACCAGCAGCGCGAGGCACTGGGAGAAGTACGCCGCGCCTTGCATACGCTCAAGGGCAGCGGCCGCATGGTGCATGCCGAGGCGGTGGCCGAGCTGGCCTGGGGCGCAGAACACCTGCTGAACCGGGTACTCGAGGGCCGCAGCGTGCTCAGCCCGGAAGGCGTGGTGGCCCTGCAGCAGGTATTCGTCTACCTGCCCGACCTGCTGGCCGACTTCGCCGCAGGCCAGTTGCCGCAACTGACGGAAATCGAGCAACTGGCCGGGCACCTGCATGCCCTCGCCGAAAACGATGCCCCGGTGGCGGCCGACATCGACGGCCTCGATCCGCAACTGCTCGACATTTTCCGCAGCGAGGCGCAGGGCCACCTGGCCAGCCTGGATGCTTTCCTGCAGGGCGCCGACGGCCACGATACGCAGGTCAGCGATGGCCTGCAGCGCGCCCTGCATACGCTCAAGGGCAGTGCCGCCATGGCCGGGGTGATGCCGGTCGCCGAACTGGCCACCGCCTTCGACCGCCTGGCACGTGAATACAAGGGTCATCAATTGCCCCTGCAAATGGCCGAGATCGAATGGCTGGAAGCTGCGCGCTCGCTGTTCCACCTGGGCCTGGCGCAACTCGACAGCACGCCGCTGGCGGCCATCCCCGGTGCCGCGGAGCTGATCGAGCAGGTCGGCCAGGCGGTGGACGCGCACCTGGCCAGCTTGCATGACGACCCGCAGCATGCGCGGCGCAGCAAGCGCGACCCGCAGTTGATCGCCAGTTTCCTGGCCCAGGCCATGGATATCCTGCTGGATGCCGAGTCGTTGCTGTCGCGCTGGCAGGAACAGCCCGGCCAGCGCGATGCGCTGGACACCCTGCTCGACGAACTGACTACCCTGGGCCACGCCGCGCACCTGGCCGACCTGTGGCAGATGGATGACGTGTGCGAGGCCTTGCTCGACTTGTACGGCGCCGTGGAGGAGGGCAGCCTGCCCGCCGATGCACGGTTCTTCGCCCACGTGCAGCGGGCCCATGAAGCCCTGCTGGACATGCTCGACGAAGTGGCGGCCGGGCAGGACATCCCGCCAAGGCCAGAGCTGGTCGACAGCCTGCGCCACCTGCTGGGCCAGGCCCTGGCACCGGACGCCACTGGCCTGGTGGGCATCGACACGGTCACGCCGTTGCATCCGGACATGGACCTGGCCGATACCCTTGGCCTGGGGCCTGCGCACAACCCTTTGCTGCCGGCTGTGGCCGAGCCGCTGGTCGAAGAGCCGGAAAGCCCTGGCGAAGAGCTGCTGGAAGTGTTCCTCGAAGAAAGCTCGGACATCGTCGAGAGTGCCGCCGCAGCCCTGGCGCGCTGGCAGGCCGACCCGCGCAGCAGTGTCGAGGTGGACAACCTGATGCGCGACCTGCACACCCTGAAGGGCGTGGCGCGCATGGTCGAAATCGCGCCAATCGGCGACCTGGCCCACGAACTGGAGTTTCTCTACGAACTGCTGGCCGCAGGCCGTATGCCACCGAGCGCGCCACTGTTCGCCTTGCTGCAGAACTGCCATGACCGCCTGGCGCACATGCTCGATGCCGTGCGCCTGGGGCAACCGCTGCATGCCGCCACCGCGCTGATCGACTACATCCGCAACTTCAGCTTCTCGGCCCTGGCCGATAGCGCCGCCGGCCAGGGGCCGGTCGAAGCCGCAACCAGTGAGGCCCCGGCGGTGGCACCGGAGCGGGCACCGGGCGACATGGTCAAGGTCGATGCCGAGTTGCTCGACGATCTGGGCAACCTGGCCGGTGAGCACTCGATCATCCGTGGGCGCATCGAGCAGCAGGTCAACGATGCGCAGTTTACCCTCAATGAGATGGAAACCACCCTCGAGCGCATGCGCGATCAGTTGCTGCGGCTGGACATCGAGACCCAAGGGCGGATCTCCAGCCGGCAACAGTTCGAAGGCGATGCCTACGACGACTTCGACCCGCTGGAAATGGACCGCCACTCGCAACTGCAGCAGCTGTCGCGGGCCCTGTTCGAGTCTGCCTCGGACTTGCTCGACCTCAAGGAAACCCTGGCACAGCGCGCCCAGGAAGCCCACAGCCTGCTGCAGCAGCAAGCGCGGGTGAACAGCCAGTTGCAGGAAGGCCTGACCGCTACCCTGATGGTACCCTTCGAGCGCCTGGTGCCGCGCTTGCAGCGTGTGGTACGGCAGGTGGCCAGCGAGCTGGGCAAGCAGGTGGAGCTGGTGGTCGGCAATGCCGAGGGTGAACTCGACCGCAGCGTGCTCGAACGTATGGTGGCGCCGCTGGAGCACATGCTGCGCAACGCCGTCGACCATGGCCTGGAAAGCCGCGAAATGCGCCTGGCCGCGGGCAAGCCGGAGCAGGGCACCATTCACCTGAATCTGCTGCACGAAGGCGCGGATATCGTTATCGAAATGACCGACGACGGTGCCGGCGTGCCACTGGAAGCGGTGCGCCGCAAGGCCATCAAGCGCGGCCTGCTGGACCCGCAGGCGCAATTGAGCGATCACGAGATCCTTCAATTCATTCTGCGCCCGGGCTTTTCCACTGCCGAGAAGATCACCCAGATTTCCGGGCGTGGCCTGGGCATGGACGTGGTGCACGAGGAGGTCAAGCAGTTGGGCGGCTCGATGAGTATCGAGTCGGCCCAGGGCAAGGGCGCGCGCTTCCTGATCCGCCTGCCGTTCACCGTGTCGGTCAACCGCGCGCTGATGGTGCACCTGGGTGAAGAGCAGTACGCCATTCCGTTGAACACTATCGAGGGCATCGTCCGCGTGCCGCCGGCCGAACTGGCGGCGTGCTACCAGCTGGACGCCCCACGCTATGTGTACGCCGGCCACGAATACGAGCTGCGCTACCTGGGTGAGCTGCTGCAGGGCATGCCACGCCCGGCATTGCTCGGGCAGAGTGTGCCGCTGCCAGTGCTGCTGGTGCATTCCCAGGAGCAATCGTTCGCCATCCAGGCCGATAGCCTGTCGCCCAGCCGCGAGATCGTGGTGAAGAGCCTGGGGCCGCAGTTTGCCGCAGTTGCCGGGTTGTCGGGGGCAACGCTGTTGGGCGATGGTCGGGTGGTACTGATTCTCGACCTGCTGGGCCAGTTGCGTGGCCAGCAGCGGCGCCTGGCGCGCCTGCCGGGTGGCGGTGCGGCTCGGCGCCAGGTGTTCGGCCCGGCGCCACGGCGGGCGTTGCTGGTAATGGTGGTGGACGATTCGGTGACTGTGCGCAAGGTCACCAGCCGCCTGTTGGAACGCCACGGCATGAGTGTGCTGACGGCCAAGGACGGGGTCGATGCAATGGCCCTGCTGGAAGAACACCGCCCCGATGTGTTGCTGCTGGACATCGAGATGCCGCGCATGGACGGCTTCGAGGTGGCCACACGTATCCGCCGTGACGAGCGTCTGAAAGACTTGCCGATCATAATGATTACTTCGCGCACCGGGCAGAAGCACCGCGACCGCGCCATGGCCATCGGTGTCAACGAATACCTGGGCAAGCCGTATCAGGAGTCGGTCCTGTTGCAGAGCATTGCCCACTGGAGCCAGACCCATGCTTGAACTGATCGCCGGCCAACGCAGCAGCCTGACCGGGCTTTTGCTGCCGTTGGGTGACCGTACCCTGGTGTTGCCCAACGTGGCGGTGGCCGAGTTGAGTGGCCAGCGCAACGTGGTGTGCCAACGCGGCGAGCCGGCCTGGCACCTGGGCTGGATCGACTGGCGCCAGCAGCGCCTGCCGCTGATCGGCTTCGAAGCCGCGTGCGGTGGCGAGACACCCTGCGGCGAGCGGGCACGCGTGGTGGTGCTCAATGCCTTGGGTGATACCGGCCTGCGCTACCTGGCGTTGTTGCTGCAGGACATACCGCGCTCCTGCAAGCTCGACAGCCAGCTGAACTACGTGGACGTGGCGCTGGGTCGCCTGGAACTGGCGGCGGTGCAGGTGGGCGAACAGGTAGCGCGGGTACCGGACCTGGTCGGGCTGGAACGGCTGGTGCGTGACGCGGAACTGCAACCTGAGATTGGTTAGGATGTAAGGCACAGGGCCCTTTCGCGGGCACGCCCGCTCCCACAGGAAAATCATACACTTCAAGGCAAGTGGATACCTGTGGGAGCGGGCGTGCCCGCGAAGAGGCCATCAGCATCACAACAGGAACCCAGCCCACCTCAGGAGGTCTGTGTTTGCATGTACTACGGTGAACGCTTCAACGCCTGGACCCACCTGGTCGGTGCCGTCCTGGCCTGTATCGGTGCCATCTGGCTGATCGTGGTCGCGGGCCTGCAGGGCGACCCGTGGAAGATCGTCAGTTTCTCCATCTACGGCAGCACCTTGCTGTTGCTGTACAGCATTTCTACCCTGTACCACAGCACTCGCGGGCGGGCGAAGGTGATCATGCGCAAGCTCGATCACCTGTCGATCTATCTGCTGATAGCGGGCAGCTACACGCCGTTCTGCCTGGTCAGCCTGCGCGGGCCCTGGGGCTGGAGCCTGTTCGGGGTTGTCTGGGGGCTGGCGGTGATCGGCATGTTGCAGGAGATCAAGCCACGTTCCGAAGCGCGCATCCTGTCGATCATCATCTATGCGGTGATGGGCTGGATCGTGCTGGTGGCTGTCAAGCCATTGCTGCACTCGCTCGGCAGCGCCGGCTTTGCCTGGCTGGCTGCCGGCGGGGTGTTCTACACCGTCGGCATCATCTTCTTCGCCTTCGACAGCCGCTTCCGCCACTGGCATGGCATCTGGCACCTTTTCGTGATCGCCGGCAGCCTCATGCATTTCGTGGCGGTGTCGTTCTACGTGCGTTAGTTAAAAGTCACCCCACAGTTGCTGTGCCACCGACAGTGCCACCACCGGTGCGGTTTCGGTGCGCAGCACGCGTGGGCCGAGGCGTGCGGCGTGGAAACCGGCAGCCTTGGCCTGCTCGACCTCCGCTTCGCTCAGGCCGCCTTCGGGGCCGATCAGAAAGGCCAGGGTGGCCGGCTTGGCATGGCTGGTGAGCGGTTCGGCCACCGGGTGCAGGACCAGTTTCAGGTCGGCGTTGGCACTGTTCAGCCACTCGGCCAGGGTCACTGGCGGGTGGATGACCGGCAAGGTCGAGCGGCCGCATTGTTCGCAGGCGCTGATTGCCACCTGTCGCCAGTGGGCCAGGCGCTTGTCGGCGCGTTCGTCCTTCAGCCGCACTTCGCAGCGTTCGCTGACGATCGGGGTGATTTCGTTGGCGCCCAGCTCGGTGGCTTTCTGGATCGCCCAGTCCATGCGCTCGCCACGGGACAGGCCTTGGCCGAGGTGTACGTGCAGTGGTGAATCGGCCTGGCCGGCGAGGGCCTGGTCGAGGCTGACGCGCACGGTTTTCTTGCCCACTTCGAGCAACTGGCCGCGGTATTCCTGGCCACTGCCGTCGAACAGCTGCACGGCGTCGCCGGGGGCCATGCGCAGTACGCGGCCGATGTAGTGGGCCTGGGCTTCGGGCAGGTCATGCTCGCCAAGGCTCAGGGGGGCGTCGATGAAAAAGCGGGACAGTCTCATGGGTTTGCTCGGTAGAAGAGAGACGCAGACCCCCTGTGGGAGCGGGCGTGCCCGGGTCGCGGAAGTCGGGGTGGAAGTTGGCCGGTACGGCCACGCTGACGCTA
>NZ_JBKGFP010000029.1:0-12735 GCF_046557535.1 Pseudomonas sp. S1(2024) | reverse complement strand
GAGCGGGCGTGCCCGCGAAGCAGGCACCGCGGTGCCTGCTTCGCGGGCACGCCCGCTCCCACTGGGAAAGTGGTGTGGCCAACAGTCGGGCTTAGCCCGGGTCGCGGAAGTCGGGGTGGAAGTTGGCCGGTACGGCCACGCTGACGCTATCGCGGGTGGCAATGTCGATGCCTTCGCTGGCCACTTCTGCCAGGAAGTCGATCTGATCTGGCGTAATCACATACGGCGGCAGGAAGTACACCACGCTGCCCAGCGGGCGCAGCAGGGCGCCACGCGTCAGGGCATGCTCGAACACTTTCAGGCCACGACGCTCTTGCCACGGGTAGGCGACCTTGCCGGCCTTGTCCTGGACCATCTCGATGGCCAGTGCCATGCCGGTCTGGCGAATTTCGGCCACATGCGCGTGGTCGACCAGGTGCGCGGTGGCGCTGGCCATGCGTGTGGCCAGGGCCTTGTTGGCCTCGATCACGTTGTCCTGCTCGAAAATATCCAGGGTCGCCAGCGCCGCGGCGCAGGCCAGCGGGTTGCCGGTGTAGCTGTGCGAGTGGAGGAACGCGCGCAGGGTCGGGTAGTCGTCGTAGAACGCCTGGTACACCTTGTCGGTGGTCAGGCAGGCGGCCAGTGGCAGGTAACCGCCGGTCAGGGCCTTGGACAGGCACAGGAAGTCCGGGCGAATGCCGGCCTGTTCACAGGCGAACATGGTGCCGGTGCGGCCGAAGCCCACGGCGATTTCGTCGTGGATCAGGTGCACGTCGTAGCGGTCGCAGGCATCGCGCAGCAGCTTGAGGTACACCGGGTGGTACATGCGCATACCGCCGGCACCCTGGATCAGCGGTTCGACGATCACCGCGCTGATCGAGGCGTGGTGCTCGGCCAGGGTCTGTTCCATGGCCTGGAACATGGTGCGCGAGTGCTCTTCCCAGCTCGTGCCTTCGGGGCGCAGGTAGCAGTCGGGGCTGGGCACCTTGAGGGTGTCGAGCAGCAGCGCCTTGTAGGTTTCGGTGAACAGCGGCACATCGCCGACCGACATGGCGGCGATAGTTTCGCCGTGGTAGCTGTTGGTCAGGGTGACGAAGCGCTTCTTGCCCGGCTTGCCGACGTTCTGCCAGTAGTGGAAGCTCATCTTCAGCGCCACTTCGATACACGACGAACCGTTGTCGGCATAGAACACCCGGTCGAGGCCGGCCGGGGTCATGGCTACAAGGCGCTCGGACAGCTCGATCACCGGCTGGTGGCTGAAACCGGCCAGGATCACGTGCTCCAGTTGGTCGACCTGGTCCTTGATGCGCTGGTTGATACGCGGGTTGGCGTGGCCAAACACGTTGACCCACCAGCTGCTCACCGCATCCAGGTAGCGCTTGCCTTCGAAGTCTTCCAGCCACACGCCTTCGCCGCGCCTGATCGGGATCAGCGGCAGCTGCTCGTGGTCTTTCATCTGGGTGCAGGGGTGCCACAGGACCTTGAGGTCGCGTTGCATCCACTGATCATTGAGGCCCATGGGCACTTCTCCTGGCTTTGCGGCTTGGTTCGACCGCGTAAGCCTAAGCAATGCCGCAGGGCAGGACAACCGCCGCTGTTCATCGGGTTGCCAGCTACGCTTGCTACCGCGTGGAAACGCTGCAGGCAAAAATGTCAGTGGCGAAAAGGACTTGATGTCACTGCGCTGGCAGGGTCGGTAGACCTGACGTATTCTTAACGCATCTCTCCCGGGGCATTTCTGCCTCTCCACGTTTCTGTAACCCCCTGACTCGGAGTTCGCCGACATGGCTGCTGCTTGGGTGCGCCTGTGCGCGTTGGTATTGATTGGTGTGTCCAGCGGCGCCGCGCTGGCAAAGGACAAGACACCTTCGGCGATCGTCGTGGGTGGCGGCCTGGCGGGCCTGACGGCCGCCTACGAGCTGCAGAACAAAGGCTGGCAGGTAACGCTGCTGGAAGCCAAGCCGGGCATGGGCGGGCGCTCTGGCCTGGCTACCAGTGAGTGGATCGGCAACGCCAAGGCGCAGCCGGTGCTCAACCAGTACCTCGACCGTTTCAAACTTGAAACACTGCCGGCACCGGAGTTCGTGCGTACCCCCGGTTACCTGATCGACGGCGAGTATTTCAGTGCCACCGACCTGGCTACCAAGCAGCCGGCCACCGCCGAGGCGCTCAAGCGTTACGAGAAAACCCTCGATGATTTGGCCCGTTCGATCGAAGACCCGCTGAACCCGCAAGCCAACAGCACGCTGTTCGCCCTCGACCAGATCAACGTCTCCACCTGGCTGGACAAGCTGCAGCTGCCGACCACCGCCCGCCAGCTGGTCAACCAGCAGATCCGTACCCGCTACGATGAGCCATCGCGCCTGTCGCTGCTGTATTTTGCCCAGCAGAACCGCGTGTATCGCGGCGTCAGCGACCGTGACCTGCGTGCCGCGCGCCTGCCCGGTGGCAGCCCGGTACTGGCCCAAGCGTTCGTCAAGCAACTGAAGACCATCAAGACCAGTTCACCCGTGACCTCCATCGTCCAGGACAAGGACGGTGTCACGGTCAAGGTCGGCAGCGTCGGTTACCAGGCGGATTACCTGGTCATGGCCGTGCCCCTGCGCGCCCTGGCCAAGATCCAGATGACCCCGGGCCTGGACAGCCAGCACCTGGCGGCGTTGAAGGGTACCAACTATGGCTGGCGCGACCAGCTGATGCTCAAGTTCAAGAAGCCGGTGTGGGAAAGCCGGGCGCGCATGTCGGGCGAAATCTTCAGTAACGCAGGCTTGGGCATGCTGTGGATCGAACCCGCGCTCAAGGGTGGCGCCAACGTGGTGATCAACCTGTCCGGCGACAACGCCCGCCTGCTGCAGGCGTTCGGCGACAAGCAGATGGTCGATCAGGTGCTGATCCGCCTGCATGCGTTCTACCCACAGGCCCGTGGCTCGTTCACCGGTTACGAGGTCAAGCGCTACAGCACCGACGCTGGTACCGGCGGCGCCTACCTGGCCTATGGTCCGGGCCAGATCAGCAAGTACTGGCGCCTGTGGGAGCGCCCGGTGCAGCGCATCACCTTTGCCGGTGAGCATACCGACGCCCTCTACCCAGGCACCCTGGAAGGCGCCCTGCGCAGTGGCCAGCGCGCGGCCAGCCAGGTGCAGGACCTGCTGGCCGGCAAGTCGTTCGACCCGGCCAAGGCGGCACCAGTGGCGGCGGCGGCAGCTGCAGGCGCCGTGGCGGCCAAGGAGAGCAAGGGCGGGTTCTTCTCCAACATGTTCGGTGGTTCTTCCGACAAGGGCGACAAGGCTGACAAGGCCCCGGTCAAGGCCGAGCCGAAGCCGGTCGATGAGGCCAAGCAGGATAAGCCGGGCTTCTTCAAGCGCCTGTTTGGCGGGGCGGACAAGCCTGAGGTGAAGGCCGAGCCGATTGCCAAGGCCGAGGAAGTGGCACCTGCCCCAGCCCCAGCCCCGCAAGCAGCGCCGGCCCCGGTTGCGCCAGCGCCTGTGGTCAAGGAAGCAGCGGCCAAGCCTGCTGCGTCCAAGGCTACGCCTGCCAAGCGCGCACCGGCGCACAAGCCAGCCCAGACCAAAAAGGCGACTGCCAAGTCCGAACCGGCCAAGAAAGCTGTGGCCAATACTCAGGCCAAAGCGGGTTGATTTGTTGACTTTGCTGGCCCTATCGCCGGCAAGCCAGCTCCCACAGGATCATCATAGGTTCGAAGGCCTGTGCAATACCTGTGGGAGCTGGCTTGCCGGCGATGAGGCCAGTACAGGCAGTACAAGACTGGTCCCACAGGTTGGCCTGCTCCTGAGCTTGATGCAGGCCTTGTGGGAGCTGGCTTGCCGGCGATAGGGCCGGCACTGGCAACCGCTGATTACCCAACTATCGTTAATGTTTCCTTAATGGGAAGCTTACAGAATACATATCGTATTTATCGATAATCCAAAGCAGTTTTTTACGCTTTTATTCGATGCGTTACGCGTTAGTCTGTGTACAGCTTTCACGGGGAAACACGTCAACATGCAACTGCGCAATTCACCTTCTCGCTACGGCGTGGTCAGCATCGTCCTGCACTGGGGCGTGGCTCTGGCAGTCTTCGGCCTGTTCGGCCTGGGCCTGTGGATGGTCGGCCTCGACTACTACAGCCCTTGGCGCAAGGCCGGCCCGGACCTGCACAAAAGCATTGGCCTGGTGCTGCTGGCGGTGATGCTGCTGCGGGTGCTCTGGCGCTTCATCAGCCCGCCACCACCGGCACCAGGCAGCCACGGCGCATTCACCCGCCTGGCAGCCAAGTTGGGCCACCTGGCCCTGTACGTTGGGTTGTTCGCGGTAATGATCGCCGGTTACCTGATTTCCACCGCCGACGGTGTCGGCATTCCGGTGTTTGGCCTGTTCGAAGTGCCGGCACTGGTCAGCGACCTGCCCGACCAGGCAGACCTGGCAGGCGTGATCCATCTTTGGCTGGCCTGGGGCTTGGTGATTTTTGCCGTGCTGCATGGCTTGGCAGCGCTCAAGCACCATTTCATCGACCGTGACGCGACCCTGACCCGCATGCTGGGCCGCAAAGCTTGACTCTCAACCTCAATTGCAAAGGAAGGAAGTAAGGATGTTGAAAAAGACTTTTGCCGCTCTGGCGCTCGGTACCGCTCTGCTCTCCGCCGGCCAGGCCATGGCTGCCGAGTACAAGATCGACAAGGAAGGCCAGCACGCGTTCGTTGACTGGAAGATCAGCCACCTGGGCTACAGCTTCATTCACGGTACCTTCAAGGACTTCGACGGCAACTTCACCTGGGACAGCGCCAAGCCTGAAGCCAGCAAGATCAACGTCGACCTGAAAACCGCCAGCCTGTGGTCGAACCACGCCGAGCGTGACAAGCACATTGCCAGCGCCGACTTCCTCGACGTGAAGAAGTATCCCGAAGCCAAGTTCGTCTCCACCAGCGTTAAGCCGACTGGCGACAAGACTGCTGACGTGACTGGCGACCTGACCATGCACGGTGTGACCAAGCCGGTCACCTTCAAGGCCACTTTCAACGGTGAAGGCAAGGACCCATGGGGCGGCGAGCGCGCTGGTTTCAACGCTACCACCACGCTGAACCTGAACGACTTCGGTATCAAGGGCCCGGGCGCTACCTCGCAGACCCTGGACCTGGATATCAGTGTTGAAGGTGTGAAGCAGAAGTAATTCTTACCTGCTGAAAACTGAGGGGGCCGCTTTGCGGCCCTATCGCGACACAAGGCCGCTCCTACAGGGATTTACGTAACCCTGTAGGAGCGGCCTTGTGTCGCGATAGGGCTGCGAAGCAGCCCCCTCGGTGCTTCTGTCAGCCCTTGCGGGTCAGCAGCGCCGGGCGCTCACCGCGCGGGCGGCTCGGCAGGTCATCCAGCTGCTCTGGCGTCGGGTAACGGTCGAGCTTGGACTCCTTGCGGATGATCACTGGCTGTTTTTCCGGCTGGCGCGGGTTGCGCACGGCCGGCTCTTGCCGTGCAGCATCGTCACGGGCCGGGCGACCACGGCCGCCAGCATCACGACGGGCGCCGCCACCATTATTGGCGCGGGGCGGACGTTTCTCGCCGCCACCGCTGCTGCGCGGCTGGCCGCTATTGCGACCCTGGCCACCGGCGTTGCTGCGCTGGCCATTACCCTGGCCCTGACCTTGGCCGGCATTGCCACCCGGGCGGCGATTGCGGCCCTGGTTCTTGCCCTGGTACGGGCTGACATAGTCGGCACGGTTGCCGAAGTTGTCGATATCGTCGTCCAGGAACTCTTCCGGATCACGGTCGACAGGCACTTTCGGCGCACTGCTGTTGCTGGCCTGCTGTTGCTGCTGGCGTGGCTTCTTGTCACGCGGCTTGCGTTGCTGTTGTTGCTTGTCGCCGCTCTTTTCCTTGTCGGCCGGCTTGTCCGCAGCCTGTTGCTTGGCCTTGCCTTTATCCTTGCCCTTGTCCTTGCGGCCGCCGTTGGCGTCTTTGCCGCCGTCGCCGCGGGCCTGCTGGTTACGGCCACCACGGCCATTGTTCTGCTGGCGTTCGCGTACTTCAGGCTTTTCTGCTTCAACCTGGCTGGCGTCGAAACCCATCAGGTCGCCGTCCGGGATCTTCTGCTTGGTTACCCGCTCGATGCTCTTGAGCAGTTTCTCTTCATCCGGCGCGACCATGGAAATGGCCTCGCCCGAACGCCCGGCACGGCCGGTACGGCCGATACGGTGGACGTAGTCTTCCTCTACGTTCGGCAGCTCGAAGTTGACCACGTGCGGCAGCTGGTCGATGTCCAGGCCACGGGCGGCGATGTCGGTGGCGACCAGTACGCGCACGCTGTTGGCCTTGAAGTCGGCCAAGGCCTTGGTGCGGGCGTTCTGGCTCTTGTTGCCATGAATTGCGGCGGCGGTCAGGCCGTGCTTTTCCAGGTACTCGGCCAGGCGGTTGGCGCCGTGCTTGGTGCGGGTGAACACCAGTACCTGTTCCCAGGCACCCTGGGTGATCAGGTGCGCCAGCAGCGCGCGCTTGTGGCTGGCGGGCAGGCGGTAGACGCGCTGCTCGATACGCTCGACGGTAGTGTTCGGCGGGGTGACCTCGATACGCTCCGGGTTGTGCAGGAGCTTGTCGGCGAGGTCAGTGATGTCCTTGGAGAACGTGGCCGAGAACAACAGGTTCTGGCGCTTGGCTGGCAGGCGAGCGAGGACCTTCTTGACGTCATGGATGAAGCCCATGTCGAGCATGCGGTCGGCTTCGTCCAGCACCAGGATTTCCACGTGGGCCAGGTCAACCTTGCCTTGGCCGGCCAGGTCGAGCAGGCGGCCCGGGCAGGCGACCAGCACGTCCACACCCTTGGCAATGGCCTGGATCTGCGGGTTCATGCCGACGCCGCCGAAAATGCAGGCGCTGACCAGTGGCAGGTCACGGGCATAGACCTTGAAGCTGTCATGCACCTGGGCTGCCAGTTCGCGGGTCGGGGTCAGGACCAGCACGCGAGGTTGGCGCGGGCCATGGCGCTGCGACTTGTCGGGGTGGCCGGCCGGGAACAGGCGCTCGAGGATCGGCAGGGCGAAACCGCCGGTTTTACCAGTACCTGTCTGTGCGGCGACCATCAGGTCGCGGCCTTGCAACACGGCGGGAATCGCCCGCTGTTGCACGGGGGTCGGCTGGGTATAGCCCGCAGCCTCGATAGCGCGGACAAGAGCCTCGGAGAGACCGAGGGAAGCAAAGGACATGGGCAATCCTGTTCTCGTGTGGGCTGGGCCCGTTTGGGATGTTCTGCCTGGCGCGACGGGCATCGGTGGGATGCGATCGCGTCCGGTCCAGCTGGGCTTTCACTGCACATCCGGGTAGCAGAGGGTGGACGCGAAAGTGCGTCGATGCCGATCGGGATGCCTGTTGCGAGGCCGAGCGTCCGGGCGTGAGCCGGGCGGGAAGGCCCGAGTATAACAGAGCTATCGCGCTGTGCTGCTTTCCTGCTGCTCAACGGCGTTGAGAATGTTTCCGATGTCGCCTGTGTAGCGGTTGTTGATTGCTGCATAGGCCGGTTCCAGCTTGAAGCGCCGCAGTTCCACGGCGAAGGCCTGGGCCAGTGCTTCCCGCCCCGGCTTGCGCGCCAGCGCCAGGTACTGGGGCTGGCGGCTGATCACCAAGGGCAGCTCCTCGACCTGCTTTTGGAGGCCCAGATGCCGCAGCAGGTAATGGCCGACCTTGCGGTCGGTGATTGCCAGGTCGATGCGGCCCAGCATCAGCTTGCCGAAGTTGGCTTCATGGGTAGGTGCAGCTTCGCGCCGGAAATGTACGGCTTCGTTGAAAGCGGCACCATAGGCGTAGCCGGGTGAGGTGCCGACGGTTAGGCCGGCAAGGTCATCGAGAGTCTTGACGGCATGGCGTCGAGTGCGGGCCTGGAACAGGACGAACTCTACCTCCGACATGGGCTCGGGGGCGTACACCAGGTAGTGCTGGCGCGACTCGTTCTGGAAGATATCCATGATGCCGTCGGCCAAGCCCTGCTCGATCATTGCCAGGCAGCGCTTCCACGGCAGGAACTCCCACTCCACCTCGACGCCAAGGCGCTCGAACACCCGGGTGGTGACTTCGTAGTCGATGCCGCGCGGTTGGCCGTCGTGCTGGTACGCATAAGGTGCCCAGTCGTCGGTCACCAGGCGCAGGCGCTCGCCCAAGGCCAGCGGGCTCAGGCAGGCGAGCAACAGGATCCAGAACAGACGGGCGACGTGTGGCATGGCCGGAGATTACGCGCTCGGCCTGTTCAAGGCCAGTGAGGATGATGTTCTCCTGTGCCGGCCTCTTCGCGGGTAAACCCGCTCCCACAGGATCTCTGCTGGCTTGCAGGCTCGCGATGTACTTGTGGGAGCGGGTTTACCCGCGAAGAGGCCGGCACAGGTTTACTCAAGTGTGGGATGACCTCAGCAGGTGCGCCTCGATATCCTTGCGCCGCTCGCCCAGCGACAGGCGCAACCCCGGGTGGCGCAGGCACTGGCGCAGTTGCTCGGGCTCCACGTGGCCATGGCGGGCGTTGAGGTTTTCCAGGGCCTTGTCCCACCAGGCCGGCGCGCAGGCGCGGTCGAACTCATTGGGGTAGGGGTAGCAGCCATACAGCAGTTCTCGGGCGAACTGGCGCTCGTGGCTTGGCAGGGTCATGCTCAGCGCCTTGTAACCCAGGCGTTGCAGGGCCGGCGGCCGTGGCAGCTGGTCATTGACCAGGGATACGTCGGCCAGCGCCGCCTGGCTCAGCGGGTCGTGGCCGTGCTTGCGCAGCCAGGCCTGGATCTTGGCGCGGAACTGCGCCTTTCGGCTCCAGTAGTGGTGGATGACATCTGTGCATTCGGCCAGCTCCAGCGTGCGGTAGGCTGCCACCGCCAGGCAGAACTCCTCGAGGGTATACGCCTCGCGAGCCAGGGGGTGGAACTCGTCCATCATGGCGATGGAGCGGTCCAGGGTGCCGGCGTCTTCGGCGCTGAGGCCGATCACCCCCGAGTTGACCAGTGGCATCTGGCAATCGGCCAGGCCCCTGGACTCGAGGATGGCCAGCAGGTTCTTGTACAGCAGGCACTTCTGGTTGCTGCCGTAGCGCGCACCGATGGCATTGCACAGCAGGCGCCCTGGGGCCACCCGGGCAAACAGCTCCAGCGGCGATTTGCGGAAGAAGGTGTCGGTGTCGATCAGCACTGCCAGCGGGTGTTGCTGCAGCACCTGGCGCAACAGCACATGCTTGCTGCGAAAGTGATAACCGTGAGGGGCGTTCCATGCCTGGCGCGTGGCTTCGTCCAGCAGGTGTAAGGTGACCGGCAGGCCGGCATAGGGCTGCGGGTTATCGGTATAGACCTGGATGTCCATGGCTTCGCTCGCTGCCATGCCCAGATGGGCGAGGGCGCTGACGATGCTGAAGCAGGCCTCCTGATGGTAGGTTGCCGGGCCAAAAGCCAGGTAGACGAGCTGTGGACGCGATGGCTGGAGGGGCTGCATGGCAGGCAAGACCTGTGTAACCGGAAAATGAATAAGGCTTTAGTCTATGACCAAAGCCTTAATCAAATCTTAAACAGATTTTGCAAAAAATTTCAGCGCGGCAGCTTCAGATTGTTCCAGATCGCCAGGCTCGGCTCGGCCTGGTTCAAGGTGTAGAAGTGCAGGCCCGGTGCTCCGCCTTGCAGCAGCTGTTCGCACATGCGGGTGATCACTTCTTCGCCGAATGCCTGGATGCTGGCGGTGTCGTCGGCATAGGCTTCCAGCTGCTTGCGGATCCAGCGCGGGATCTCGGCGCCACAGGCGTCGGAGAAACGCGCCAGCTTGCTGTAGTTGGTGATCGGCATGATGCCGGGTACCACCGGGATGTCCACGCCCAGCTTCTGCGCGCGCTCGACGAAGTAGAAGTAGCTGTCGGCGTTGAAGAAGTACTGGGTGATGGCGCTGTCGGCACCGGCCTTGACCTTGTGCACGAAGTTGGCCAGGTCAGCCTCGAAGTTGCGGGCCTGGGGATGCATCTCCGGGTAGGCGGCCACTTCCAGGTGGAAGTGATCGGCAGTTTCCTGGCGAATGAATTCGACCAGGTCGCTGGCGTAGCGCAGTTCGCCACTGGCCATGCCCATACCCGATGGCAGGTCGCCACGCAGGGCGACGATGCGCTTGATGCCTGCAGCCTTGTATTCGGCCAGCAGGGCATGCAGTTCGGCCTTGGTGTCGCCTACGCACGACAGGTGCGGTGCGGCAGGTACCTTCACTTCGCTTTCCAGCTGCAGCACGGTGTTCAGCGTGCGGTCGCGGGTCGAGCCACCGGCACCGTAGGTGCAGGAGAAGAAGTCCGGGTTGTAGGCGGCCAGCTGGCGGGCGACGCCCATCAGCTTTTCGTGACCGGCATCGGTCTTGGTCGGGAAGAACTCGAAACTGTAACGGCGTTCCTGGGACATCAGGCGTTCCTCTGGCAGCAAGCTTCAAGCGGCAGGCTGCAAGTAAAAGCCAGATCGGTTATGGCCGGCCTGGCTTGGGCATCGTTCAAGATCCGTGATGCTTGAGCTGCAAGCGGCAACGGCATGGTCTGCCTTTGATTGCCGCTTGAAGCTTCAAGCTGGCCGCTTAGTAGCGGTATGCGTGTGGCTTGAACGGGCCTTCGACGGTCACACCAATGTAGTCGGCCTGCTGCTTGGTCAGCTGGGTGACCACGCCACCGAAGCCGCGGACCATTTCCAGGGCCACTTCTTCGTCGAGCTTCTTCGGCAGTACTTCGACAGTCAGGCGCTCGGCTTTCTTCTCGGGCGACAGGTCGGCGAACTTCTGCTCGAACAGGAAGATCTGCGCCAGTACCTGGTTGGCGAAGGAACCGTCCATGATGCGGCTTGGGTGGCCAGTGGCGTTACCCAGGTTTACCAGGCGGCCTTCGGCCAGCAGGATCAGGTAGTCGTCGTTCTGCGGGTCGAAGCTGCCAGCGCCGGTGCGGTGGATCTTGTGCACCTGCGGCTTGACCTCTTCCCAGGCCCAGTTCTTGCGCATGAAGGCGGTGTCGATCTCGTTGTCGAAGTGGCCGATGTTGCACACCACGGCACGCTTCTTCAGCGCCTTGAGCATGTTGGCGTCGCAGACGTTGACGTTACCGGTGGTGGTCACGATCAGGTCGATCTTGCCCAGCAGGGCCTTGTCGATGCTGGCTTCGGTACCGTTGTTGATACCGTCGATGAACGGCGAAACCACTTCGAAACCGTCCATGCAGGCCTGCATGGCGCAGATCGGGTCGACTTCGGTGACCTTGACGATCATGCCTTCCTGGCGCAGGGACTGGGCCGAGCCCTTGCCCACGTCACCGTAGCCGATCACCAGGGCCTGCTTGCCCGACAGCAGGTGGTCGGTACCACGCTTGATGGCGTCGTTCAGGCTGTGACGGCAGCCGTATTTGTTGTCGTTCTTGCTCTTGGTAACCGAGTCGTTGACGTTGATCGCCGGGACTTTCAGCTCGCCCTTGGCCAGCATGTCCAGCAGGCGGTGCACGCCGGTGGTGGTCTCTTCGGTCACACCGTGCACGCGCTCCAGCACTTGCGGGTATTTCTTGTGCAGCAGCTCGGTCAGGTCGCCACCGTCGTCGAGGACCATGTTGGCGTCCCATGGCTGGCCATCCTTGAGGATGGTCTGCTCCAGGCACCACTCGTACTCTTGTTCGGTTTCACCTTTCCAGGCGAACACCGGGATACCGGCGGCGGCGATGGACGCGGCGGCCTGGTCCTGGGTGGAGAAGATGTTGCAGGACGACCAGCGCACTTCGGCACCCAAGGCAACCAGGGTTTCGATCAGCACGGCGGTCTGGATGGTCATGTGGATGCAGCCCAGGATCTTCGCACCCTTGAGCGGTTGCTCGGCCAGGTACTTGCGACGCAGGCCCATCAGTGCAGGCATTTCCGATTCGGCGATGATGGTTTCGCGACGACCCCAGGCGGCCAGGGAGATGTCGGCGACTTTGTAATCGGTAAAACCAGCAGGCATGTTTGCAGCGCTCATGAGAGCCTCCATTCGTAGTGTGCGAATGGGCGCCGTTGTGCGTTAAGCGCCCGCGAGAGCGAGCAACGCCCCATCCGAGCCTGACAGGCCTAGCCTGCTGCAGCGCCCCTCGGACAGGTGGCGGGCATGGCGCCGCTGTGGGCGGCCATGTGAAGCGGCGGAGATTATAGCCGCGCCCGTCGGCTTGCCCAAGGTTTTCTGTCGATTAATCGCGACGATAGTCGATGTTCAATGGAGCGACAGCGGCCGCTCTGCCATCATTGCTGCACGTTAGCCAAGCAGGTCAGGAGTACAGATGAACTTTCATACCCGCAAGTGGGTTAAACCCGAAGACCTCAACCCAAATGGCACTTTGTTCGGTGGCAGCCTGTTGCGCTGGATCGACGAAGAGGCTGCGATCTACGCCATCGTCCAGTTGGGCAACCAGCGTGTGGTGACCAAGTACATATCGGAAATCAACTTCGTCAGTGCCTCGCGTCAGGGCGACATCATCGAGCTGGGCATCACTGCCACCGAGTTCGGCCGTACCTCGATCACCCTCAAGTGCGAAGTGCGCAACAAGATCACCCGCAAGGCCATCCTCACGGTCGACAAGATGGTCTTCGTCAACCTTGGCGAGGATGGGTTGCCGGCGGCGCATGGGCGGACCGAGATCAAGTACATCCAGGACCAGTTCCCGGATTCGGCAGTGGAATGAACATTCTGGGGCTGCTTTGCAGCCCATCGCGACACAAGGCCGCTCCCACAAAAGGAAAACGATCTCCTGTGGGAGGGGACTTGTGTCTGGAAAGAGGCGTA
>NZ_JBKGFP010000028.1:0-14355 GCF_046557535.1 Pseudomonas sp. S1(2024) | reverse complement strand
TTTTTGGGCACCCCTTCGCGCAACAACTCCTCTCCAAGGGGGGGGGTTGTCTCTCCTGTGGGAGCGGCCTTGTGTCGCGAAAGGGCCGCAAAGCGGCCCCAGGATCTCAAGGCTGAGCGCTGACTTTGCGCACCACCCGCCCGATGCTCAACCCCTGCACCAGGATCGACGACAGCACCACGATGTAGGTGATCGACAGCAGCAGGTCACGTTCTTCGCCCAGTGGCAGCGACAGTGCCAGGGCAACCGACACCCCACCGCGCAAGCCACCCCAGGTCAGCACCCGTACCGTGCCCTTGGGCACCGGGCGCCAGCGCCGCAGCAGCACGATCGCCGGGGCCACGGTCAGCAGCCGCGACAGCAGCACCGCCAGCGCCAGCACGCTGCCGGCCGCCAGGTGCATCCAGTTGAATGGCAGCAGCAACAGTTCCAGGCCGATCAACGCGAACAGCAGCGCGTTGAGCATGTCGTCGATCAGTTCCCAGAAACCGTCCACGTAGCGACGGGTCATGTCGTTCATTGCCAGGTTGCGCCCCAGGTTGCCGATGATCAGCCCGGCCACCACCATGGCGATCGGCGCCGAAACGTGCAGTTCGTAGCACATTGCCGAGCCGCCGATGACCAGCGCCAGGGTCAGCATCACTTCCACCTGGTATTGCTCGACGCTCTTGATCATGCGGTAGGTGGCATAGCCGATCAGGCCGCCGAACAGCACCCCGCCGATGGCCTCGCGGGCGAACAGGATCGCCGTGTCGGTCATGCTCGGCGTTTCGCCCAACTGGATGATGCCCAGCAACACGGTAAACACCACTACCGCGGTGCCGTCGTTGAACAGCGACTCGCCGACGATGGTGGTTTTCAGTGGTTTGGAGGCGTTGGCGGTACGTAGCGCGCCAAGCACGGCGATCGGGTCGGTGGGCGAGATCAGCGCACCGAACAGCAGGCAGTAGATCAGCGGCACTTGCCAGCCGAACAGGGCGAACACCCAGTGCGACAGGTAGCCGATGACGACGGTGGCAATCAGTACGCCGACGGTGGCCAGCAGGCCGATGGGCCAGCGGTAGCTGCGCAGGTCGGAAAGGTTCACGTGCAAGGCGCCGGCGAACAGCAGGAACGCCAGCATCCAGTGCATCAGCAGGTCATTGAAGTCGATCTGGTTCATCAGCCCTTCGACGCGCGCTTCCAGGCCAGGGAAGCCGATCAGGCTCAGGCCCTGCAGCATCAGGGAAAACAGCAGCGCCGTGACCATCACGCCGATGGCAGGGGGCAGGCCGATGAAACGGTAATTTACATAGGTGAGGAGGGTGGTGAGGCAGATAAACGCGGCAACTAGTTCAAGCATCCCGAATCCTGTAACAGTGGCTTCCAAGTCGTAACCCGAATGGCTCGGGCAGTTCTTTGATGACCTGGCGCGGGGTTCGGGACACAGGGTTTGACCGGATTCGTTTGAAACGTTCCCATCCAAGGGGGCTGCTACGCAGCCCTATCGCCGGCAAGCCAGCTCCCACATGTACTGCATCAACCTTGAAAGCGACGCGGTCGAGGTGGGAGCTGGCTTGCCGGCGATTGGGCCGCACAGCGGCCCTCGAACGCTATATAGTCCCAGCCATAAAAAGCCACAAGGATAAGAAGGCGTGCTGGCAACATCCCTGGTGTTGGTCGCTGCCCTGCTGCATGCGACCTGGAATACCCTGATCAAATTCAGCGGCGAGCGCCTGCTGGTGATCGCCAGCATGGATACGGTGGCGTTGGCCTTCGCGGTGCTGGCGGTGCCCTTCGTCGAGGTACCGCCGGCCAACATCTGGCCCTGGCTGCTGGCGTCGGCGCTGGCCGAGCAGCTGTACCGCTTCCTGTTGATCCAGGCCTACCGCGTGGGCGACCTGGGGCTGGTCTATCCTCTGATGCGCGGGCTGTCGCCGCTGGTGGTGCTGGGGCTGACCCTGGCCTTTGCCGGCGAATCGCTGAGCCAGCAGCAGATCATCGGCATCCTGCTGATCCCCTGTGGCATGGCCTGCCTGTTGTGGCAGGGCGGTGGCGGTGACCGGCTGCCTTGGTCGATGCTGCCGGTGGTTGTCCTGATTGGCCTGTGTATTGGTTGCTACACCTGGTTCGACGGCCAAGCCGTGCGCTTGTGGGGCAAGCCTTGGGATTATCTGGTATGGCTGACCTTGCTCAGTGCCTGGCCCTTCCCGTTGCTGGCCAGCGTGGCCCGACGTGCGCCATTCATCTTGTTCTGGCGCCTTCAGTGGCGCCTGGGGCTGGCGGTGGGGCTGTGTGTACTGCTCAGTTACGCGCTGGTGCTGTGGGCCATGCACCTCGGGTCGGTGGCCGAAGCGGCGGCGTTGCGCGAGTTGAGTGTGATTCTGGTGGTGCTGCTGGGCATGCGCTACCTGAAAGAACCTTTTGGCGGGCCGAGACTCCTAGCTTGCGGGCTGGTGTTGGCCGGCATGCTGGTAATGAAGCTTTGACCCGAAGACTGAACAAGGAGTCCTGTCCATGACTGTTGCCCTGTGGTGCATCCTGATCGCGCTGCTCTTGCCGCCACTGTGCGCGTTGATCGCCAAGGCCGGTAGTGGCCGCTTCCGACTGCGCGACAACCACGACCCGCGTGCGTTCCTGGATACCCTGTCCGGGCTGCCGCGGCGCGCGCATGCTGCCCAGCAGAACAGTTACGAGGCCTTCCCGGCATTTGCCGCGGCGGTGCTGGTGGCGGATATCGTCGGCAATGCCGAGCAGGTGACCCAGGATGTGCTGGGGGTGATGTACATCACCAGCCGGCTGCTTTACATCATCTGTTACCTGGCCGACTGGGCCATGCTGCGATCGCTGGTGTGGTTTGCCGGGATGGCGATGATCGTGGCCTTCTTCGTGGTTTCCATCTGAGCCCGCGAAGAATCCACCGCCGATCAAGGCACTTTCGGCACCTCGGGCAGCGGCTTGCCCTTGGGCCACAGCATCCAGATCTGCCCCTGCTGCTTCATGTTCCCGGCCAGTTCTCCAGCTTCCGGCCCAGTGCCCCAGAACAGGTCCGCGCGCACCTCGCCAGTAATTGCCCCGCCGGTATCCTGGGCCCCCACCGGGCGTACCACCGGCGTACCGTCCGGGCGAGTGGTGGACAACCACAGCAAGCTGCCCAGCGGAATCACCTTGCGGTCGATGGCCACGCTGTAGCCAGCGGTCAGCGGTACGTTCAGCGAACCGCGTGGCCCTTCGTTGCTGTCCGGGCGGGTGCTGAAGAACACGTAGCTGGGGTTGCTGGCGAGCAGTTCCGGCACCCGTTGTGGGTTGGCCTGGGCCCAGGCATGAATGGCGCCCATGCTCACTTCTTCCTTCTTCAACTGGCCCTGTTCCACCAGCCAGCGCCCGATCGGCCGGTAGGGGTGGCCGTTCTGGTCGGCGTAACCCAGGCGCAGCTGGCGCCCGTCTTCCAGTTGTACCCGGCCGGAACCCTGAATCTGCAGAAACTGCAGGTCCATCGGGTCGGTCAGCCAGGCCAGCACCGGTGCCTTGACGCCGTCACGGTTGATCACCTCGGCGGTGTCGTAGGGCTTGAGCACCCGGCCATCGAGGCGACCGCGCAGGCGCTTGCCCTTGAGTTCGGGGTACACGCTGGCCAGGTCGACCACGATCATGTCGTCGGGGATGCCGTAGACCGCCACGTGGTTGGTTGCCGATTGGCTCAGGCTGCCAGGGTAGACCGGTTCGTAGTAACCGGTGATCAGGCCGTTGGCATTGTTTTCGGCCGAACGCAGGCCGTATACCTGCAGGTTCTGTTGCAGGAAGGCGCGCACCTGCAAGGCATTGTCGGGCACGCTGGCGGCTGCTTCGCAGGTGCTGGCCCAGACGGTGTCGCGCTTGAGCTTTTCACAGCCGTTGCGCCAGGCCTGGAAGCCCGCCACCAGGTCGCTGTCGCTGACGGCGGGCAAATCCTGCCATGTGGCATTGGCGTAGGTGGCGATGGCATGGGGCTCGGGTTTGGCGCTTTCTCCACCGTTGCAGCCGGCCAGCAGGGCCAGCGCCGGGAGTGTCCAGGCCAGATGGCGCAGGGCAGATTTCATGAGTACGTTCCTGTTATGGGTGAACACGGATATTCGCCCCTGTTTTTTATGTGGCTATTGGTCTTTCGCCGCTGGACAGCGATACTGGCCGCCCATTTGCGTAGGCCGAAGTGACCGTGATGTTGAAGCGATTGACCGTTGTTCTGCTGGCAGCACTGGCCCTGGGTGGTTGTGACCGGGTTGACCCGAACTCCCCGCTGGGCAAGCGCAAGGTGATCTTCAAGGACATGCTCAAGACCAGCGAAGACCTGGGCGGCATGTTGCGTGGGCGGTTGCCGTTCGACGGGGTGAAGTTTGCCGACGGTGCGCTGAAGCTGGACAACCTTTCGCACCAGCCCTGGCAGCACTTCCCACAGGCGCGTGATGGTGGCGACAGTAGCGCGCGTGCCGAGGTATGGGAGCGTCAGGCGCGCTTTCATGACCTGGCCCGGCAGCTGGAAGGCGTCACTGGCGAACTGGTCGATGTCACCCGCGGCCAGCCGCTGGACGCTGCGCAGTTGAAGGCGCCGATGGACAAGGTCGAAGCGGCTTGCAAGGCCTGTCATTCCGAGTTTCGTAATCATTGATGGCCTGTTGCGACCTCATCGCCGGCAAGCCAGCTCCCACAGGTATCACGCTGCCCTTAAATGCAATGCAGTACCTGTGGGAGCCGGCTTGCCGGCGATGAGGCCAGTAAAGGCAACGCAGTATTCGAATCTCTGTCAGCGATCCAGATCCTCCACCGCTTCCTGCAGTTCCTTGCGCGACTCGGCCAGCTTCTCCTTGCGCTTGTTGATCTTCTCCGAATCGCCTTTCTTCTCGGCTTTCTTCAAGTCCTTTTCCCGCTGCGCCACTTCGTGACGTGCGTCGAGCACCTTCTGCTCACGTTCCTTGCGCAGGCTGGCATCGGTGCAGTTGTCTACCCCTCGCAGTGCCTCTTCAAGCCCTGCGGCCTGTTCGTTGTTGCCGTGGTCACGGGCAATCTTCAACTGGTTCTCGATGGCGCTACGCTTGGCGGCGCAACCGGTCAGGCCGGCATCCGGCTGGGCGGCTTGTACGGCACCAGCGGCCAGGCCCAGTGTCGCGATCAGAAAAAGGGTCGAAATACGTTTCATGAAAAGCCTCCTTGAGGGGGCGGGGCAGCAAAAGTTGGGGGAAATCCTGCCTTGGTTTTGCCCATTTAGAAACCCTTGTTGGGGTTTTCCGGCTTAATCTCGGGATTTTCCTACGGATAAATTGGTAAATAATCATTGCTCGATGCTTTGCCTGTCGATCCGGAATCCGTCGATCCCTGCCTTGGCCAGCTGCGTTGCAATGGCTTGAACCTCGGTGGTCGCAAAAAATCCTGCAAGCTGTCGCCCGCGCTTTTCGCCGATACCGGACATGGCTTGCCATTCAAGGTTTGTGCGGGCAGCAAGCTCCAGCCAGTCGCCTGTCACCTGCATGCCGGTGGGCGTGGGTGCGCCCAGCCCGCGCAGCCATTGGGCAAAGGGCCGTGAGCGGGCTTGCTCGAAACTGCCCAGCAACTGCGCAGCCGTTGCGTCACTGATACCCGCTACCTGGCCCAGGCGCTCGGCATCCAGATGCAGCCAGTCGGTCATCGAGGTCACCAGCCCGGCAGACACCAGTCGGCGCCAGGTGCCGGGGCCGGTGCGCGGCAGGGCCAGCCCCTGCTTGCCGCTGAGCCAGGTGAGGCGGGCAATGAACTGGTCCTCGCAGCCTTCGCTGGCCTGCCAGCAACTGTGGGCATGATGTTGGCCGGGCGCTGGTGCGGTTACCGGTTGGCGCTCGACGGCGCGGTGCACCACTTGCTCCAGGCGCGGGATCGTCAGCCCGGCAAGGCTGACGGCCACCTGGTCACCGGGGCGGATGTCGAGCTTGAGCCAGCGTGCCAGCGAGCCCAGGCTCACCTGGGTGATTCGCCGGTCGTCCAGGGTAACCGGCAGCACGTGCAACACTGGCGTGACCCTGCCTGTGCGGCCAACGCGGAAGCGTACTTCGCGCACTTCGGCCAGGGCCTGCGTGTACGGGTGCTTCCACGCCGCGATCCAGTAGGGTGCCTTGGCCTGCCAGCGCTCGGCCGGCGGCCGGACGCCTTGGCGCAACACCACGCCATCGGTGGCGAAGGGCAGGGGTGAGCGGTACCAGTACTCACGCCAGTGCGCGGCATCGTCCGCTGATTCTATGGCGACGCTGTAATCCTGGCTGTGCGCAAAGCCCAGTTCCGCCAGCTTCGCGAGGCGTTCGGCCTGCTGCTCGGGGCCTTGCGGCCAGTCCCACACGAACAGGCCGATGCGCTTGCCTTGCTCACCACTCAGCTGCTTGCGAGCCAGCAGCCCGGCAACCGTCCCTCGGGCGTTGGCGCTGCCTGCCTGGGCTTGCACATGCGCATCCAGGCGCAGGTAAAGTTCGCCCTGCAGTTGCAGGTCGATGGCCTGGGGCAGCTGCCGGTTGATTGCGTCGAGCAGGGGGATGTGGCGGCTCCAGTCGTGCCCCTGCACGCCGTCCCCCCGGCTGATCAACTGCACCAGCCGGCCCTGTCGGTAGATGAGGGAGACTGCTACGCCATCGACCTTTGGTTGCACCCATACATCTGCCTTGCCGGCCAGCCAGCGTTCTACAGCCTGACGGTCGGCCAGCTTGTCGACGCCGGTGTGCGGCACCGGATGCGGAATTGGCCCGCCAGCGCTGGCCAGCGGGGACGGGGTAGTCGTGATGCCAAAGCACTGCTGCAGGTGCGCCAGGTGCTGGCGGCTCTGGTCGTACAGTTCATCGGCCACCAGTGCGATGCCCTGACGATGATAATGGTCGTCCCAGCGGGCAAGCGTGGCGCGCAGTCGGCTCACTTCAGCCTCGACTTGTTGCGGGTTCCAGGTGGGACATGTGGCGGCACGGGCGAGGGGAGCATTCAACGTCAACAGTAGGGCGAAAAGCAGCATGAGCGGCATGGCCAGCATCCTTGCATGGCGGGTGTGAGCCCTCAGCCTAGGCAGGTAGCGTGCGGGTCGCCATGCAGCGTTTGTCAGCCCATATGTCACAAAAAAGCCCCTGCCGATTGCTCGGCAGGGGCTTTCGTCCAGCACCGTAGGAAACTTACAGGCCGGCAGCGTCACGCAGCGACTGGGCGCGGTCGGTGCGCTCCCAGGTGAAGGTGGTGAAGGTGTCGTCGCCGACCGTCTTCTGCTGCGGGGTACGGCCGAAGTGGCCATAGGCAGCGGTTTCCTGGTACATCGGGTGCAGCAGGTCGAGCATGGTGGTGATGGCGTAAGGACGCAGGTCGAAGCACTCGCGCACCAGCTGGATGATCTTGTCGTCGGAGACCTTGCCGGTACCGAAGGTGTTGATCGAGATGGAGGTCGGCTGGGCCACGCCGATGGCGTACGACACCTGGATCTCGCAACGCTCGGCCAGGCCGGCGGCGACGATGTTCTTGGCCACGTAGCGGCCGGCGTAGGCGGCGGAACGGTCGACCTTGGACGGGTCCTTGCCGGAGAACGCGCCACCACCATGGCGGGCCATGCCGCCGTAGGAGTCGACGATGATCTTGCGCCCGGTCAGGCCGCAGTCACCCACCGGGCCACCGATGATGAAGTTGCCGGTCGGGTTGATGTGGTACTGGGTACCCTTGTGCAGCAGTTCGGCAGGCAGGGTGTGCTTGACGATCAGCTCCATCACGGCTTCCTGCAGGTCTTTCTGCGAAACCTCAGGGTTGTGCTGGGTCGACAGCACCACGGCGTCGATGCCGACCACCTTGCCATTTTCGTAACGGCAGGTGACCTGCGACTTGGCGTCCGGACGCAGCCATGGCAGCAGTTTCGATTTGCGCGCTTCGGCCTGGCGCTCGACCAGACGGTGCGAGAAGCAGATCGGTGCCGGCATCAGCACGTCGGTCTCGTTGCTGGCGTAGCCGAACATCAGGCCCTGGTCACCGGCGCCCTGGTCTTCCGGGCGGGAACGGTCGACGCCCTGGGCGATGTCCACCGACTGTTTGCCGATGATGTTCATCACGGCGCAGGTGGCGCCGTCGAAACCGACGTCGGAGCTGTTGTAGCCGATGTCGATGATGACCTTGCGCACCAGCTCTTCCAGGTCGACCCAGGCGGAGGTGGTCACTTCGCCGGCGATGATGGCGACACCGGTCTTGACCAGGGTTTCGCAGGCTACGCGGGCGTATTTGTCCTGGGCGATGATGGCATCAAGGACGGCGTCCGAAATCTGGTCGGCGATCTTGTCCGGATGCCCTTCGGACACGGACTCGGAGGTGAAAAGGGAGTATTCGCTCATCTCGAAGGTTCCTGAAATTTACCGATGTTGTATGTCGCCAGCCGTCCGCTGGAAATGGCGGACCTGGATCTGGAAACCGTTACGCAAGCCCACGTACAGGCTGTCCCCGGGGGCCAGCCCGGCGGCGTGGGCCCAACGGGCCAGGTCGTCCTGTTCGAAGCCAAGCCACAGGTCGCCGCAGGCTTCGCGCGCCCACCCCTGGTCATGGCTGCACAGTTCGGTTACCAGCAGGCTGCCGCCTGCCTTCACCCGTTTGGCCAGCTGGCGCAAGGCCAGGGCCGGGTCGCTGAAATGGTGCAGCACCATGTTCAGCACAACGCAGTCGGCGGCCACATCCGTTGCACCCAGTGCATCGGCCAACTGCAGGTTCACATTGTCGAGCCCTTCGCGCTTGCACACCTGGCGCGCCAGTTCAAGCATGGTCGGGCTGTTGTCCAGGGCGGTGACCTGGGCGAAGCGCCGGGCCAGGTCGGGCAGGAAGCCACCGTCACCGGGGCCGACCTCCAGGGCGCTGGCGGCCGGGTCGAAATTCAGTTTGTCGAGCAGCGCCAGCAGGCTTTCGCGGTACTGCGGCAGGCCGGCGATCAGGTCTTGCTGGGCGCGGAACTTCTCTTCCACGCGCAGGAAGAAGTCCTGGCTGGTGGCTGCGCGGCGTTGCTGCACCTGGGCGATACGCGCCTGCACGTCAGGCGGAAGAGTCAGGTCGTCCACCTCTTCGAGCAGCGCCGCGTGCAGCCGACCGCCCAGGCGCAGGCTGTCGGGCAAGGCGCGGCGGTAGAAGATGGCATTGCCCTCGCGGCGGGTCGCCACCAGCTCTGCCTGGGCCAGCACCTTCAGGTGGTGGCTCATGCCCGATTGGCCCACATCGAAGATCTGCGCCAGCTCCAGCACGCCGAACGAGTCGTTGGCCAGGGCGCGCAATACGTTCAGGCGCAACTCGTCGCCACTGGCTTTGCACAGGGCAGCCAATGCTTCGCGTTGCTCGGGGATCGATTGCGCGCGGAGGTTCATGGTGCGGCAGTCTAGACAGGCATCGTTGCCCTAGCAAGGGCAATATCAAAAAGTTTTGATATTGAGTGATGAGCGGGATGGTTCGCCCGGTTTTACTCCCGAATTGAATGCCAATCGCAGGAAAATCCCCCGACTGTGACCATACGTCATTGCCCCAAGCCCCCCCAGTGGGCGAAAATGGCCGCCTTTTTTTGTGACACCACCTATTCAAGCCCCCTAGGAGATCAGCGATGCCCAGCCGTCGTGAACGTGCCAACGCCATTCGTGCCCTCAGCATGGATGCCGTGCAAAAGGCCAACAGCGGCCACCCAGGTGCCCCCATGGGCATGGCGGATATCGCCGAAGTGCTTTGGCGCGACTATCTGAAGCACAACCCGAGCAACCCGAGTTTCGCCGACCGTGACCGCTTCGTGCTGTCCAACGGCCACGGTTCGATGCTGATCTACTCGCTGCTGCACCTGACCGGCTACGACGTCACCATCGATGACATCAAAGGTTTCCGCCAGCTGCACAGCCGCACCCCGGGCCACCCGGAATACGGCTACACCCCAGGCGTGGAGACCACCACCGGCCCGCTCGGCCAGGGTATCGCCAACGCCGTGGGCTTCGCCCTGGCCGAAAAAGTGCTCGCCGCCCAGTTCAACCGTGATGGCCATAACATCGTCGACCACCACACCTACGTGTTCCTCGGCGACGGCTGCATGATGGAAGGTATCTCCCACGAAGTCGCCTCGCTGGCCGGCACCCTGGGCCTGAACAAGCTGATCGCCTTCTATGACGACAACGGCATTTCCATCGACGGCGAAGTGCACGGCTGGTTCACCGACAACACCCCGGCGCGCTTCGAAGCGTATAACTGGCAGGTGATCCGCAACGTCGACGGCCATGACGCCGACGAGATCAAGACCGCCATCGAGACCGCCCGCAAGAGCGAGCGCCCGACCCTGATCTGCTGCAAGACCATCATCGGTTTCGGCTCGCCGAACAAGCAGGGCAAGGAAGACTGCCACGGCGCACCGCTGGGCAACGACGAAATCGCCCTGGCTCGCAAGGAACTGAACTGGAACCACGGCCCGTTCGAAATCCCGGCCGACATCTATGCCGAGTGGGACGCCAAGGCTGCCGGTGCCAAGGTTGAAGCCGACTGGAACCAGCGCTTCGACGCCTACGCCAAGGCCTACCCGGAGCTGGCTGCCGAGTTCAAGCGCCGTGACAGCGGCGAGCTGCCGGCCGACTTCAGCGAGAAGGCCCAGGCCTACATCAACGAAGTGGCCGCCAAGGGCGAAACCATCGCCAGCCGCAAGGCCAGCCAGAACGCCCTGAACGCCTTCGGCCCGCTGCTGCCGGAGTTCCTCGGCGGTTCGGCCGACCTGGCCGGTTCCAACCTGACCCTGTGGAAGGGTTGCAAGGGTGTCGAAGCCAACGACGCCAGCGGCAACTACGTGTTCTACGGCGTTCGCGAGTTCGGCATGACCGCCATCATGAACGGCGTTGCCCTGCACGGTGGCCTGGTGCCTTACGGCGCGACCTTCCTGATGTTCATGGAATACGCCCGTAACGCCGTGCGCATGTCGGCGCTGATGAAGCAGCGCGTGATCCACGTCTACACCCACGACTCCATCGGCCTGGGCGAAGACGGCCCGACTCACCAGCCGATCGAGCAGCTGACCAGCCTGCGCAGCACGCCGAACCTGGACACCTGGCGCCCAGCCGACGCGGTGGAATCCGCCGTGTCCTGGAAAAACGCCCTGGAGCGCAAGGACGGCCCTTCGGCGCTGATCTTCTCGCGCCAGAACCTGCAGCACCAGGACCGCGACGCCCAGCAGATCGCCGACATCAGCCGCGGCGGCTACGTGCTCAAGGACTGCGCCGGCGAGCCTGAGCTGATCCTGATCGCCACCGGTTCCGAAGTGGGCCTGGCTGTTCAGGCGCACGCCAAGCTGACCGAACAAGGCCGCAAGGTGCGCGTGGTTTCCATGCCGTGCACCAGCGTGTTCGATGCCCAGGACGCTGCCTACAAGCAGTCCGTGCTGCCGCTGGAAGTAGGTGCGCGTATCGCCATCGAAGCCGCTCACGCCGACTTCTGGTACAAGTACGTCGGCCTGGAAGGTCGTATTATCGGCATGACCACCTACGGTGAGTCGGCGCCGGCTTCGGCACTGTTCGAAGAGTTCGGTTTCACCCTGGAGAACATCCTCGGTACTGCCGAAGAGCTGCTGGAAGACTGATGAATCAATGGAGGGCAGTGACGCCCTCCAGGTCGTGCAAGGGGAGGGCTTCGCCCTCCATCGCGACACAAGGCCGCTCCTACAGGGTACTGCGCATGCAGCTCCTTGTAGGAGCGGCCTTGTGTCGCGATGGGCCGCAACGCGGCCCCAACAGCCATCATGCGTTAGCGAGCCAACGAATGCCCCACCTGCGTCCCTACAAAGTTGCACTCAACGGTTATGGCCGTATCGGCCGCTGTGTCTTGCGCGCGCTGTTCGAGCGGGGGGCAAAGGCCGGTTTCGAGATCGTCGCGCTGAACGACCTGGCCGACCAGGCCAGCCTGGAATACCTGACACGCTTCGACTCCACCCACGGGCGTTTCCCCGGTGAGGTGAAGGTCGATGGCGACTGTCTGCATATCAATGGCGACTGCGTGAAGGTGATGCGCAGTGCCACCCCCGAAGGCATCGACTGGGCCGCCCTGGACATCGACCTGGTGCTGGAGTGCTCCGGCGCCTACCACACCCGCGCCGATGGCCAGCGCTTCCTCGACGCCGGCGCGCCTCGGGTGCTGTTCTCGCAGCCAATGGCCAGCGAGGCCGATGTCGATGCCACGGTGGTCTACGGCGTCAACCAGGCCTGTCTGACTGGCAACGAGCGCCTGGTGTCCAACGCCTCTTGCACTACCAACTGCGGCGTGCCGCTGCTGCGTGTGCTGGACCAGGCATTCGGCATTGAGTACGTGCAGATCACCACCATCCACTCGGCGATGAACGACCAGCCGGTGATCGACGCCTACCACCACGAAGACCTGCGCCGCACGCGTTCGGCTTTCCAGTCGGTGATCCCGGTGTCCACTGGTCTGGCGCGTGGCATCGAGCGCCTGCTTCCGGAACTTGCCGGGCGAATCCAGGCCAAAGCGGTACGCGTACCGACCGTCAACGTCTCGTGCCTGGACATCACCCTGCAGACCGCCCGCGATACCAGCGCGGCCGAAGTCAACCGGGTGCTGCGCGAGGCAGCGCTGGAAGGCCCGCTGAAAGGCTTGCTGGCCTACACCGAGTTGCCCCACGCCAGCTGTGATTTCAACCATGACCCGCATTCGGCGATCGTCGATGCCAGCCAGACCCGTGTTTCCGGCCCTCGCCTGGTGAACCTGCTGGCCTGGTTCGACAACGAATGGGGGTTCGCCAACCGTATGCTCGACGTTGCCGAACACTATCTGCACGTCGTCCACCCAACCCGCAACAAACAGCCCTGAAGGACTGCATTCATGACCGTGTTGAAGATGACCGACCTCGACCTGCAAGGTAAGCGCGTACTGATCCGCGAAGACCTCAACGTGCCTGTGAAGGACGGTGTGGTAGCCAGCGACGCGCGTATCCTGGCAGCGCTGCCGACCATCAAGCTGGCCCTGGAGAAGGGCGCGGCGGTAATGGTCTGCTCGCACCTGGGCCGCCCGACCGAGGGCGAGTTCTCTGCCGAGAACAGCCTCAAGCCAGTCGCCGACTACCTGAGCAAGGCCCTGGGCCGCGACGTACCGCTGGTTGCCGACTACCTGGACGGTGTCGAGGTCAAGGCTGGTGACCTGGTACTGTTCGAGAACGTGCGCTTCAACAAGGGCGAGAAGAAGAACGCCGACGAGCTGGCGCAGAAATACGCCGCCCTGTGCGACGTGTTCGTCATGGACGCTTTCGGTACTGCCCACCGTGCCGAAGGTTCGACCCATGGTGTTGCCAAGTTTGCCAAGGTCGCTGCTGCCGGCCCGCTGCTGGCAGCCGAGCTGGATGCCCTGGGCAAAGCCTTGAAGGCCCCGGCCAAGCCGATGGCGGCCATCGTTGCCGGTTCCAAGGTCTCCACCAAGCTGGATGTGCTGAACAGCCTGAGCTCGGTATGCGACCAGCTGATCGTCGGTGGTGGCATCGCCAACACCTTCCTTGCCGCAGCCGGCCACCCGGTAGGCAAGTCGCTGTACGAGCCTGACCTGGTCGATACCGCCAAGGCCATCGCTGCCAAGGTCAGCGTGCCTCTGCCGGTCGATGTCGTGGTTGCCAAGGAGTTCGCCGAGAGCGCCGAAGCCACCGTCAAGGCCATTGCCGACGTTGCCGCTGACGACATGATCCTGGACATCGGCCCGCAAACCGCAGCCAATTTCGCCGAGCTGCTGAAGTCGTCGAAGACCATCCTGTGGAATGGTCCGGTCGGCGTGTTCGAGTTCGACCAGTTCGGCAACGGCACCAAGGTGCTGGCCAAGGCCATCGCCGACAGCGCCGCGTTCTCCATCGCCGGTGGCGGTGACACCCTGGCTGCCATCGACAAATATGGCGTTGGCGCCGATATCTCCTACATTTCTACCGGTGGTGGCGCCTTCCTCGAATTCGTCGAGGGCAAGGTACTGCCGGCCGTGGCGATCCTGGAAGAGCGGGCCAAGGCCTGATGACGTCGGCGCTTGGCAAAGGGAGCGGCCTGATGGTCAAGCAATTGCCTGTGATGATGCTGGCTGGCCTGCTGAGCGCATGCGCCGGCAGCCCGGCCTCGGATACCGACCCGGCGCATCCGCCCAAGGGCGGTTGCTACCAGTCCGAGTGGCAGGCCGAGACCGTGCCGGTCATCAGCAAGCGCGTGGGCCCGGAAGGCCTGGAAAAGTACGACGAAGACCACCAGCGCAAGGCGCCGGGTTGCCCTTGATCGGGTAATAGGCAACCTGAAGGCTGATTTGTGGTCTTGAGGTAGGGGCCGCTGTGCGGCCCTTCGCGGGCTTGCCCGCTCCCACGGGTACAGCGCTTGACCTGTGGGAGCGGGCAAGCCCGCGAAG
>NZ_JBKGFP010000027.1:0-13082 GCF_046557535.1 Pseudomonas sp. S1(2024) | reverse complement strand
TCCTCTTTTTTTTTCTTCCCCCCCCAAGGTTTGAGGTTTGGTGGTGGGGGGGAGCGGGCAAGCCCGCGAAGGGCTGCACAGCAGCCCCCAATCGAGGAAACTGAATGAAAGCGCTTTTGGCCGTGACGGCCCTGGCGACACTGGCAGGATGCTCGCTGCTGAAGCCGGCGCAACCCGCCCCGGCAGACGACTGGACCCGTTGGGTCTGCGACACCCAGGCTGAAGTGCTGTGGCGCTTCGCCGATGCGCAGCGCGATCAGGTCGATGTGCGCCTTGGTGGCGGCGACCAGGTCTACCGGCTCAAGGCCGAGCCGGGTGCCTCGGGTGCGCTGTACAGCGATGGCATGCTGGCCTTCCATACCAAGGGCGAAGAAGGCCTGGTGTACTGGGTGGCAACCAACGATCTGATTGGGCGGGGCTGCAAGGCACCGTGACTGGCCGGGCCGCGAGGGTGGCCCACACTACTTGAACAGCAACCGCCCCTGCGGCAGGCTTGCACGAAACAAACGACGCTTGTCGGGAGAGAGATACACAATGGCACTCATTAGCATGCGCCAGATGCTGGACCACGCCGCCGAGTTCGGTTACGGCGTACCAGCTTTCAACGTCAACAACCTCGAGCAGATGCGCGCCATCATGGAAGCGGCCGACAAGACCGACTCCCCGGTGATCGTCCAGGCTTCGGCCGGTGCCCGCAAATATGCCGGTGCCCCGTTCCTGCGTCACCTGATCCTGGCGGCCATCGAAGAATTCCCGCATATCCCGGTGTGCATGCACCAGGACCACGGCACCAGCCCTGACGTCTGCCAGCGCTCGATCCAGCTGGGCTTCAGCTCGGTGATGATGGACGGCTCGCTGGGTGAAGATGGCAAGACCCCGACCGACTACGAGTACAACGTTCGCGTTACCCAGCAGACTGTTGCCATGGCACACGCCTGCGGTGTTTCGGTAGAAGGCGAGCTGGGCTGCCTGGGTTCGCTGGAAACCGGCATGGCTGGTGAAGAAGACGGCATCGGCGCCGAAGGCGTGCTGGACCACAGCCAGATGCTGACCGACCCGGAAGAGGCTGCCGACTTCGTCAAGAAGACCCAGGTCGACGCCTTGGCCATCGCCATCGGTACCAGCCACGGTGCCTACAAGTTCACCAAGCCACCAACCGGTGACGTGCTGGCCATCGACCGCATCAAGGAAATCCACAAGCGCATCCCCAACACCCACCTGGTGATGCACGGTTCGTCCTCGGTGCCGCAAGAGTGGCTGGCGATCATCAACCAGTACGGCGGCGACATCAAGGAAACCTACGGTGTACCGGTCGAGGAAATCGTCGAAGGTATCAAGTACGGCGTGCGCAAGGTCAACATCGACACCGACCTGCGTCTGGCTTCCACTGGTGCCATGCGCCGCCTGATGGCGCAGAACCCGAGCGAGTTCGACCCGCGCAAGTTCTTCGGTGAAACCATCAAGGCCATGCGTGACGTGTGTATCGCTCGTTACGAAGCCTTCGGCACCGCTGGCAATGCCTCGAAGATCAAGCCGATCTCCCTGGAAGGCATGTACCAGCGCTACCTGAAAGGTGAGCTGGCCGCCAAGGTCAACTGATCTTCTGGTATTAATGAAAAAGCCCGCAGCGATGCGGGTTTTTTCATTTTTGGGTGTTAGAACTTTGCCTCGGTGTAGGCCTCTTTGCCGGCATGCTTGCGAAGAGGGCGGTACATATTCCCGGCAGAGCGACCGTTAGTCGGCTACCGTAGAGTTGAGGCACTGATAGCGTTCTGATTGCATTGCGTGTTATCCGCTCAGGTCTAGAGTACTAGTGGATCCAACCGTATTTTGAAGTCGGTCACATAATAGAGAAGCAGCATGGATGGCGCTCAACCTCACCCTCAGCCACTGGATGGCAACTCGGTTCTTCTGGTGGTAGACGATTACCCCGAAAACCTCATCAGCATGCGGGCATTGCTGGCCCGTCAGGATTGGCAGGTGTTGACGGCAAACTCGGGGATGGAAGCCCTGGGTGCTTTGCTTGAACACGATGTCGACCTGGTGCTGCTGGATGTACAGATGCCGGAGATGGACGGCTTCGAAGTCGCCCGACTGATGCGCGGCAGCCAGCGCACTCGGCTGACCCCGATCATTTTCCTCACCGCCAATGAACAGTCCGAAGCGGCCGTGCTCAAGGGTTACGCCAGTGGCGCCGTGGACTACATGTTCAAACCGTTCGACCCGCAAATTCTCAAGCCCAAGGTCCAGGCCCTGCTCGACCAGCAGCGCAATCGGCGCATGCTGCAGCGCCTGACCCGTGAGCTGGAAACGGCCAGGGCTTTCAACGCGTCGATCCTGGAGAACGCTGCCGAGGGCATTCTGGTGGTGGATGCCCAAGGCATCATCAGCTTTGCCAACCCGGCCATTTCCCGTTTGTTGTCAGCGCCAGTCCAGCAGTTGCAGGGCGCCCATCTGCTCGATTTGGTGCAACTGGCCAGTGCCTGCTTGTGGAACGAGTCGGAGTTCTACCAGGCTTACCTGGGGGGGCGCATCTTCCGCGTTCACGATGCCCAGCTGCGTACCCTTGGCGGGGAGCTGGTGCCGGTGGCGTTGTCCTGTGCTCCACTGCCGGCCGAGCAACAGGCCATGGTGGTCACCGTGCTGGACATGTCGGTGGTGCGCAACCTGCACCAGCAGCTGGAGTACCAGGCCGTCACCGACCCGCTTACCGGCCTGCTCAACCGCCGCGGGTTCTACCAGGCCGCCGAAGGTGCGCTGCTGCGCAACGAGCGCTCGGACAAGGCGCAGGCGCTGATGTACATGGATCTGGACGGCTTCAAACGTATCAACGACTCGCTCGGCCACGACGCGGGCGACCGGGTGCTGCACTGGGTGGCTGAACAGCTCAAGGATTGCCTGGGCAGTGAAGCGCTGCTGGCGCGCATGGGCGGGGACGAGTTCACTGCACTGTTCGACAGCCTGCCTTACCCGGAGCAGGCCGGGCGCTATGCCGAGCGGTTGCTGGAACGCATTTCCATCAGCCACCAGGTGGAAGGGCTGGATGTGAGCCTTGGGGTGAGCATTGGCATCGCCACTTATCCGGATTGCGGGGCCAATGTCGAAGGCCTGCTGCGCGCGGCCGATGCGGCGATGTACGCAGCCAAGCAGGCCGGGCGCCAGCAGTATCGCTTCTACGATCAGGAACTCAATGGCAGGGCACGTTCGCGGCTGATGCTCGAGGACAGCGTACGCACGGCCGTGGAGCAGCAAGACTTCACTCTGGTTTACCAGCCGCAGGTCGGCTTCATCGATGGCCGCCTGCGTGGCTTCGAGGCGTTGTTGCGCTGGCAGCATCCCAGTGTCGGCGACGTACCGCCGGGGCTGTTCATCCCGTTGCTGGAAGAGGCGCGCTTGATCAACCGCCTGGCCAGCTGGATCTACCGCCAGGGCGCGGCACAGCGCCAGGCCTGGTGCCAGCGTTTCTCGGCGGACCTGGTGCTGGGTATCAGCCTGAGCCGCGCGCAGTTCGCCATGCCCAGCCTGGTAGACGAACTGCACCGGGTCATCCAGCTTTACCAGTTGGACCCGGCGCAGCTGGAGGTGGAAGTGGCGGAAACCTCGCTGATGTACAACATCGATGCGGCAGTGAAACAGATACACCGCTTGCGTGAGCTGGGTGTGCGGGTGGCGCTGGATGACTTTGGTGCCGGCGACTGTTCGTTGCGCATGTTGCGCGACCTGCCGATCGATACCCTCAAGCTCGACCGCCACCTGGTGGCGCGCTTGCCCGACTCGGTGGTGGATGCCGCGCTGGTGCGCAGCGTCATCGGCCTGTGCCTCGACTACAGCATCACGGTGATCGCCGAGGGGGTGGAAACCCCGGCTCAGGCAGCCTGGCTCAAAGCCAATGGCTGTGAGTACGTGCAGGGGTTCCTGGTGGCTTACCCGATGACCGCCACGGATGCCAGCAGCTTCCCGGCGATTTTCTCCTGGCCGGGGCCATGATTGGCTAGAATCGGCATTCGTTACACCGAATGCAGCGCCATGACCGTATTACGATATTTGCAAGCTTATCCGCCGCACCTGCAGCAGCAAGTGCGGCAGATGATCGACAGCGACCGCCTGGGCGAGTACCTGCAGCGCCGCTACCCCGACCGCCATGACGTGCAGAACGACAAGGCGTTGTACGGCTATGCCCAGGATTTGCGCCAGCAATACCTGCGCAGCGCGCCGAACCTGGACAAGGTGCTGTTCGACAATCGTCTCGACCTGACCCATCGGGCCCTGGGCCTGAATACGGCGATATCAAGGGTGCAGGGCGGCAAGCTCAAGGCGAAGAAGGAAATCCGCATTGCCTCGCTATTCAAGGAGGCCGCGCCGCAGTTCTTGCGCATGATCGTGGTGCACGAACTGGCACACCTGCGCGAGCGCGACCACAACAAGGCGTTCTACCAGCTCTGCCAGCACATGGAGCCGGACTACCACCAACTGGAATTCGACCTGCGCGTCTACCTGACCTATCGGGAGCTGCCGGGCAACTGTTAAGGACCACGCAGCATGGAAGTGAGCAAGACCAAGAGCAGCTTCTACCGCCGCCTGTACGTGGCCTGGCTGATCGACAGCCAGACCGCGACCAGCGTTCCGGCCCTGATGGAAGCCACCGGCATGCCCCGGCGCACCGCCCAGGACACCATTGCGGCACTAGCCGACCTGGATATCGTCTGCGAGTTCGAACAGCAGGAAGGCGCGCGCAACCACGCCGGGCATTACCGCATTCATGACTGGGGGGCGATCGACAAGCAGTGGATCATCCAGCATCTGCGGCAGGTTCGCGAAGTGCTGGGGTATCCCTGATCCACTGCGGGCTGCTTTGCAGCCCGGCGATCTCATCCCTTGCGCATCCCGATATGCGGAATGTCGTCCTCAAGATATTCCTCGCCCACCACAGCGAACCCATGCCGGGCATAGAACGCCTGCAAATGCGCCTGCGCCGACAGATAAACCGGCACCCCCGGCCAGCAATGCTCCGCTGCCTCCAACCCCTTGAGCAGCAAGGTATGCCCCAGCTTCAGCTTGCGCGCCGCGGGTGCAGTCACCACCCGCCCGATCACCACATCCCCTCCTTGGGATTGCGGGTCGAGCAGGCGCAGGTAGGCCACCAGCTTGTCATCCTGCCAGCCCATCAGGTGCAGGGTATCGCCGGTCAGGTCTTGGCCATCGACTTCCTGGTAGGCGCAGCGTTGCTCGACGACGAACACTTCCGTGCGTAACTGCAGAATGGCGTAGAGCTGGTCCTTGCTGAGATCGGTGTGGTGCTTGCAAAGCCAGTCGATGGACATTGGTGCGAACTCCTTGAGTGGACCGTCGATCATCGCATGATGCACGTGCCACGGCCAAAATAGAGGCTAAATGACACTATTGGCCGCTGCCCTCGACGACGCCTTTGTGTAATCTCATCGGCAGTGTGTGCCCTCCATTGCGAAAGGACGTGAGCATGCGGCCACTGTTTTGTGTGTTGGGATTGCTGGCAATGATGCTTGCAACACCCGCCCTGGGGCGCGAAAAGCTGCGTCTGGTGGCCGACAATTGGCCGCCGTTCACCGATGCCAGCATGCCGGGCGGTGGCCTGGCGACCAGCATCGTCACCACGGCGCTGGCCCGGGCCGGCTACACCAGTGGGGTCGAAGAGGCACCTTGGGCGCGCGCTCTGCTGGGGGTGAGCGAGGGGCGTTACGACGTGCTGATCAACGCCTGGTACAACGACTCGCGCGCCAGCATCGGGCAGTTTTCCGAAGCCTACCTGGTCAACCGCATTCGCCTGTTGCAACACAAGGGCGAGGCGTTTCGCTACAAGCGCCAGTCAGACTTGTACCCCTACAGCATCGCTGTGGTGCGTGATTACGCCTATTCCCCCGAGTTCGACCGCGACACCCGCCTGCACAAGGTGGCGGTGCGCAACTTTCCCTCTGCGGTACGCATGCTGGCGGCGGGGCGGGTGGACCTGGCGGTGGAGGACGAGTACGTGGCCCGTTACAACTTGCAGCGCGAACTGCCGGAGGTACGCGATGGGGTGATGCTGGTGGAGCCGCCGTTGGGGGAGAACACCCTGCATATCCTGGTCAGCCTGAAGCACCCGGAGCATGCGCGGATCGTCGAGCGGTTCGAGCAGGCGATTGCGGCGATGAAGGCGGATGGCAGCTATGCACGGCTCATGCGCCAGCATGGCTTCTGATCTTTATCGCCTGTTCTGGCCTCTTCGCGGGCACGCCCGCTCCCACAGGTAACTCACAGGACTTGGGGCTTGTGATGTTTCTGTGGGAGCGGGCGTGCCCGCGAAGAGGCCAGAGCAGGTAACAATGCATTCAGGCCGGTGCACCTTCCTTGATCAAATGCGCTGCCAAGGTCCGCAGCGGCCCCAACTGCCGGCAGATCAACGCCAACTGCGTCTGTACCAGCCGCTGGTGCTCGTCCAGCTCTTCCGGCATCTGCTCCAGGGCATTGGCCAGCGCTTCTTCGGCATCACTGTGAATCGCCACCGGCAGCCGCGCGGCCAGGCCGTTGGCAATCTCGTCCAGACTGCTGGCCAGGCTTTGCCCGGCACCTTCGATCAACTGTTCCTGCACCTCCGCCGGCAGGGCCGTGTCGCGGTGCGCGCCCAGCCCCGACAGGTAGCTGAGCAAGGTATGCGACAGCACCAGGAAGCGGAAGCCGACGTCGGCCTCCTTCCGGAAATGCCCCGGCTCCATCAGCATGTTGGCCAAGGTGGTGGACAGCGCCGCGTCGGCGTTGTGGGCGTTGCGCCGGGCCAGGCGGTAGGCCAGGTCATCGCGCTTGCCGTGGGCATACTGCTGCATGATCTGCCGCAGGTACACGCTGGCGCAGGCCAGGGTATTGGCCAGCGCCTTGTTCAGCCGCCGCCCCTGCCAGTCGGGGAGGAACAGGAACACCGCGAGGATGGCGATCAGGCTGCCGACCAGGGTATCGAACAGGCGCGGCAGGAACAGGCCATAGCCATCGCCGATCTGGTTGAAGCAGAACAGCACCATCAAGGTGATCGCGGCCGTGGCCAAGGTGTAGCGGGTGGTGCGGTTGACGAAGAACACCACCCCGGCGACCACGGCGAACAATGACTGGATGACCGGGTTGGGGAACAGGTCGAACAATGCCCAGCCCACCGTCAGGCCGACGGCGGTGCCGGCTATCCGCTGCACCAGCTTGCGCCGGGTCGCACCGTAGTTGGGCTGGCACACGAACAGCGTGGTGAGGATGATCCAGTAGCCCTGGGTGGGGTGGATCAGGTGCACCATGCCATAGCCGATCGACAACGCCAGGGGTAGGCGCAGGGCATGGCGGAACAGCAGCGAGGTCGGCGTCAATTGGGTGCGCAGGCGGGTCCACACGTCCTTCAGCGAGCGTGGGGAGCGGTCGAGCAGGCTGCTATCGCTGGTGTCGGCCAGGCTGTCCGGGTTGCTGGCGGCGCTGAGCAGGCGGTCGAGCGTCGCCAGGTTGGCCGCCAGCGCCCGCAGCGAGCGAAGCAGGCTACGCCAGGCCGGGTTGTTCTGCATACGCAGGTGTTCCAGCGAGGCGTTTAGGTCTTCGAGGGCCTCGGGATAACCGCTGGCCAGCACGAACGGCTGGCGCAGGCGGATCGAGCGGGCCAGTTCCTGGCAGGACGAGCCCTGCTTGCGCAGCAGGCGCTGGCAGCGGAACATCACGTCGCTGTGGAAAAAAGCCTCGGTCAGGGCGTTGTAGGGATAGTGCGAAGCACTGACCCGTTCATGGATGTCCTGGGCCAGGAAGTACAGCTTGAGGTAGCGGCTGACCTTGGAATTCGGCTGGCTGTTGCCCACCCGGTGCAGGATGATTTCCTTGGCCGCGTTGAGCGCCGCCACCACCTTGCCGTTCTGCTGGGCCAGCTCCAGGCGCCGGGCTTCGACGTCAAGGGTGCGGACGGGTTCGAACAGGCTGGCCTTGAGCTTGAGGTAGCTGCCCAGCTCGAAGAACAGCTTGGCCAGGCTCTGCTGCACCGGCTGGTTGGAAAACAGCGCCTGCCACAGCACCGACAGCAGCCCGTACCAGGCTGCGCCCGCCACCAGCAGCAGCGGTTCGTGCCAGAAATCGGTGACTTGGCCGCCGCGCTGGTCCACGCCGATCATGGTGTACACCGCAGTGATCAGGGTCGCTGAAGCGATGGCGCCATAGCGTTCGCCCAAGGCACCGAGCATCGTCAGGCCAAAGGCCGCCAAGGCCAGGGCAATGACGAATACCCACGGGTAGGGGAACAGCAGTTCGACTGCCAGTGCGGCGATGGCAAAACACACAAGGGTGACGGCCAGGGCGCTGAGGCGGCCCTGCCAGCTGTCATCGGTTTCGGCCAGGGCGCTGGCGATGATGCCGAGGAACAGCGGAATCAGCAGGGCCATTTCGTTCTGGTACCAGCACAGGGCCAGGCTGCCGGTGAGGGCGATGGTGACCCGGATGCTGTAGCTGAACTTGTCTTGACCCCACAGGCGACGCAGTGACTGACGGAACGAGCTCGATGACATGATGGCCTGCTAGGCAGTGATCAGAGAAATACCGTTCGAGGCCGTGTCATTGGGGCCGCTGTGCGGCCCATTCGCGGCACAAGGCCGCTCCTACAGTCGATCGCGTCCCCTGTAGGAGCGGCCTTGTGCCGCGAATGGGCTGCATGGCAGCCCCATGCGAATTTCGGCACTCCCAGCACGGGCCAGCAAGAAGCATTCCGTGCTGCTGAATGGATTCTACTCTACACGAACTGCGCCGCGGCGTTGGCGGAGGCCCAGGCCCACTGGAAATTGAAACCGCCCAAATGGCCAGTCACATCCAGCACTTCACCAATGAAATACAACCCAGGGCTTTTCAGCGATTCCATGGTCTTGGACGACACCTCTCGGGTATCCACGCCGCCCAGGGTCACTTCGGCAGTGCGATAGCCCTCGGTGCCGGCCGGTACCACCTGCCAGTTCGCCAGCTTATCGGCGATCTGTGCCAGTTCCGCCGGTGTGTACTGCTTCATGGGCCGGGACTCGAACCACTGCTCGGCCAGCAGGTTGGCCAGCTTGCGGGTAAATACCTCGCCCAGCACGGTTTTCAGCTCGGTGTTGGCGCGTTCGGCCTGCATCTGTTGCAGCCAGGTCAGTGCATCACGGTCGGGCAGCAGGTTGATCTCGACCGTGTCGCCTGCTTCCCAGAACGAGGAAATCTGCAAAATCGCCGGGCCGCTGAGGCCGCGGTGGGTAAACAGCAGGTTCTCGCGGAAGCTGGTGCCGTTGCAGCTGGCGGTGCAATCCAGCGATGTGCCGGACAACTCGGTGCACAGTGCCTTCAGTTGGGGCTCGGTGATGGTGAACGGCACCAGCCCGGCGCGGGTTGGCAGCAGGGTATGGCCGAACTGGCGGGCCACCTGGTAGCCGAAGCCGGTGGCACCCAGGGTCGGGATCGACAGGCCGCCGGTGGCGATCACCAGCGACTGGCAGGCGAACTGGCCGCCGCTGGTCTGCAGCAGGTAGCCCCCTTCGGTCTTCTCGATCTGCTCGATGCTGGTGTGCATGCGGATCTCGGCGCCGGCCTCATCGCATTCGGCCAGCAGCATGTCGAGGATGTCACTGGCCTTGTTGTCGCAAAACAGCTGGCCGAGTTTCTTCTCGTGGTAGGCCACGCCGTGCTTGCACACCAGCTCGATGAAGTCCCACTGGGTGTAGCGAGCCAGGGCCGATTTGCAGAAATGCGCATTCTGCGAGAGGAAGTTGCCCGGCTCGGTATACATGTTGGTGAAGTTGCAGCGGCCGCCGCCGGACATGAGGATTTTCTTGCCCGGTTTGTTGGCGTGGTCGAGCACCAGTACCCGGCGGCCACGGCGGGCGCTGAGCTGTGCGCACATCAGGCCGGCGGCGCCGGCGCCGAGGATGATCACGTCGGTGGAGTGCACGGTGTTACCTCTTCAGGATTGCTGGGGGCTGCTTTGCAGCCCGTGTTGGCCTTCTTTCCACCCTTCTCGCTACAAAGGTCCGCTCCTACAGGAGTTTGCGATCCCCTGTAGGAGCGGCCTTGTGTCGCGAAAGGGCCGCAAAGCGGCCCCAAAATTAGGTCAGACGATGCGGACTTTCAGGGAGCGCCCCTTGATCTTGCCGCTGTTCAAGCGCTGCATGGCCTGCTTGGCCAGCGGCCGTTCGACGGCCACGAACGCCTGGAAATCGAAGATCGCAATCTTGCCCACCTGCTTGCCGGGGATGCCGGCATCACCGGTCAGCGCCCCGAGGATGTCACCCGGACGCAGCTTGTCCTTGCGCCCGGCGGCGATGCACAGGGTGCTCATAAGCGGCAGCAGCGGTTCGCCACCCTTGTGCTTCAGGCTGTCCAGCTGGTCCCAGCGCAGCGGGCTCTTCTGCAGGTCTTCGATGGCCTGGGCGCGGTGGCCTTCGGCCGGTGCCACCAGGCTGACCGCAATGCCTTTCTCGCCAGCACGGCCGGTGCGGCCGACACGGTGCACATGGATTTCCGCATCACGTGCCAGTTCGACGTTGATGACCATGTCCAGGCCATCGATGTCCAGGCCGCGGGCGGCCACATCGGTAGCCACCAGCACCGAGCTGCTGCGGTTGGCGAACATGGTCAGCACCTGGTCGCGGTCGCGCTGCTCCAGGTCGCCATGCAGGGCCTGGGCAACGATGCCCTTGGCGGTCAGGTGGGCGACCACATCCTCGCACTGCTGCTTGGTGAAGCAGAACGCCACGCAGGACTGCGGGCGGTAGTGGCCGAGCACGCGGGTGACCGCCTCGAGGCGCTGTTGCGGGTCGATCTCGATGAAGCGCTGCTCGATCTGATTGTCGGCATGCAGGCTCTCGACCTTGACCTGTTGCGGGTTGCGCATGAAGTCGGCGGCCAGTTGCTTGATGCCGGCCGGGTAGGTGGCCGAGAACAGCAGGGTCTGGCGGCGCGACGGGGTCTTGCCGATGATGCTGGCGATGGCATCGAAGAAGCCCATGTCGAGCATGCGGTCGGCCTCGTCCAGCACCAGGGTGTTCAGCCCGTCGAGCACCAGGGTGCCCTTGTCCAGGTGCTGCTGGATGCGCCCTGGGGTGCCGACGATGATGTGTGCGCCGTGCTCCAGCGAAGCGATCTGCGGGCCCAACGAAACGCCGCCGCACAGGGTCAGGATCTTGATGTTGTCCTCGGCGCGGGCCAGGCGGCGCAGCTCCTTGGCCACCTGGTCGGCGAGCTCGCGGGTAGGGCACAGCACCAGCGCCTGGCAACCGAAGTAGCGCGGGTTGATCGGGTTGAGCAGGCCGATGCCGAAGGCGGCGGTCTTGCCGCTGCCGGTCTTGGCCTGGGCGATCAGGTCCTGCCCCTTGAGGATGACCGGCAGGCTCTGGGCCTGGATCGGTGTCATCGAGGCATAGCCGAGGGCGTCCAGGTTGGCCAGCATGGCAGTGGACAGCGGCAAGGTGGCAAAGGCGGTGGATTCGGTGGTCACGAGGCGGGCCTGCGGTGCGAAGCGAAAAATGCCGCATAGTCTACCAGCCTCATGGCCATTCGCCCTACGACTCCATGTGTTCTTCCGGACGACGGGCACGCCTTCCGTCCGTCGGCGACAGCTGCAGGAATATCGCCGCCGCCAGCATGGCCATCACGCCGATGGTGACGAAGGTCAGCTGGAATGCACCCAAGGTGGTTTCTACACCGTCGGCGTTTCCGGCTGCGGTAAAGCCGCCGAGCAATGCCCCCGCACATGCCACGCCCAGGCTCAGGGCCAGCTGCGCGACCACCGACAGCAGGCTGTTGCCGCTGCTGGCGCTGGCGTCGTCGAGGTCGATCAGGGTCACCGTGTTCATCGCGGTGAACTGCATCGAGTTGACTGCCCCGAGCAGGCCCAGCTGAATCAGCAGCACGGCATAGGGCGTCTGCTCGTCGACCAGCCCGAGGCTGGCCAGCAGCAGGCCCAGCAGCAGGGTGTTGCCGGTGAGGATGATGCGGTAGCCAAAGCGTTCGATCAGTGGTCGGGCAATGGACTTGGCCAGCATCGCCGCAGCCGCCAGCGGGATCATGCTCATGCCGGCCTGGGCCGGCGAGTAGCCCAGCGCCACTTGCAGCAGCAACGGCACAAGGAACGGCAGCGCGCCGCTGCCCAGGCGGGCGAACAGGTTACCGAGAATACCGATGGCAAAGGTGCGCACGCGGAACAGGCTGGGTGAGAACAACGGCTCCGGGTCGCGCCCGGCGCGCAGCCAGTAGGCCGCCAGGCAGGCCATGCCGGCGAACAGCAGCAACATCACCCGCAGGTGCGGCAGGTGCAGTTCGCCCAGGCCTTCCATGGCGATGGTGATCAATACCATCGCTGCGCCAAACAGCAGGAACCCGGGGCCGTCGAACGTGGTGCGCTCGGCGCCGCGCAGGTCGGGGATGAACTTCCAAACGGCGTAGCAGCCGATCAGGCCGACCGGCAGGTTGAGCAGGAAGATCCAGTGCCAGCTCAGTATTTCCACCAACCAGCCGCCAACCGTAGGGCCCAGTAGCGGCCCGAGCAGGCCGGGGATGGTGATGAAGCTCATGATGCGCACCAGCTCGGTGCGCGGGTAGGCACGTAGGACTACCAAGCGCCCGACCGGCAGCATCAGCGCACCGCCCAGCCCTTGCACGACACGGGCAAAGATCAGGAACCCGAGGCTGTTGGCGGCGGCGCACAGCAGCGAGCCGAAGCTGAACAGCAGGATGGCGCTGAAGAAGATGCGCTTGGTGCCGAAGCGGTCGGCGATCCAGCCTGAGGCGGGGATCAGCAGGGCCACGGTGAGCATGTAGGCGATGATCACGCCCTGCATGCGCAGCGGGTCTTCGGCCAGCGACCGGGCCATGGCTGGCAGCGCGGTGTTGAGGATGGTGCCGTCCAGGGACTGCATGAAAAAGGCGATGGCCACCACCCAAGGGATCCAGCGGGCGGTGACAGGGTCCAGCGGGGTGCGTTCGGGCATGACTTCCTCGTTCGTCAGTGCCGGCCCTTTCGCGGGCACGCCCGCTCCCACAGGTATCGCACCGCATCCGATGATGGTGCAATACCTGTGGGAGCGGGCATGCCCGCGAAGAGG
>NZ_JBKGFP010000026.1:0-4871 GCF_046557535.1 Pseudomonas sp. S1(2024) | reverse complement strand
GAGACACGCCATTTCCCAGAGTGGTAGCACGGCGTCTGGGGGGGTTGCAATACTTGGGGGAGCGGGCGTGCCCGCGAAGAGGCCGGTAATGCCTATCACAGTGTCAGGGTCAGGCCTTTGACCAGTGCCCCCGGCAAATGACTCGACCCGGTACTGCGCTGTCCATAGGTACTGGTCGACAGAATCATCTCGCGCTCCTGCGTCAGGTCCTCCAGTTGGCTACCTAGCAAGCTGTACAGGCTGTCATCGAAGCGCATGGTGCTCACCGGGCCCTGGATCTGCCCGTTCTCCACCCAGAAGGTGGCGAAGCGGGTCAGCCCGGTCATGCGTGCCGCCGGCAGGTCGGAATAGTTCAGGTACCACAGGTTGCTGATGTACAGCCCGGTACCGAGCCGCTCCAGAATCTGCTCGCTCGGCAGGCTACCTGCTGCCAGGCTCAGCGCACACGGTGACTCGCAACTATCGGCGCCATTGGCCAGCAGCTCGAATTCGGCCGCACTGCGCGCACTGATCAATCGCTGCCGGGCCTCGCCTTGCTGGATCAACGGCACATCCAGGCGCGGCGAGCCTTCATCGGAAAATGCAGGGCTCAGCGAACCGCTGACCTGCTCGGTGAAACTCACCAGTGGGCTCAGCCGCGCATCGCCGTTGTACAGGCGCTGCAGGGCACTGTTGCCAGTGGCCAGGGCCTGTGCGGAAAAACCGCCCCAGCACAGCATGCCGGCTATTTCGTCCATGGCCGCCGGGGCCAGGTAGGCGCGGTAGCTGCCAGGCTTCAGCGTGACGGCAGGGCGGCCAAGGAAACCCAGCTGTTCCCGCGCCTGGCGCAGGCGTGCGGTGAAGTCGTCGGCGCTCCACACTTGCCCGGCATAATTGGCCTTCACCGCCTCGCCGTTTTCGTGGAACAGGCTCCAGTCGAAGTTGAAGCTGTTGGCCTGGTGCCAGCCGAAGGCCCCGAACGAGCTGGCGAAGCCCCGGCAGATGGGGCCGGCGGCGTAGATGCCGACAAGGTCCAGGTCGCCGGCTTCGCGCTCGAGCAAGGTCAGCACATCGCTCAGTTCGGGCAGCGGCTGCTCCTGCTGGCTGTGGCTGTGCCAGGCGCTTTCGTCCAGGCGCAGGTACGGATCGACCGCCAGCAGTGGCAAGGTCTGGCGCAGTTGCTCCAGGGCCGTGAACAGACGCTGGCTATCCAGTTGCGTGTCACCACTCAAGGTCACCTGTTGCTCTGCCTGGCGGCCATCGCGGATCAGCCGCAGTTGCGCGCCGGCCTGGTTCACGGTGCCGGCCTGGCGCACCTTGGCATGGTTGAAACGCACGAATTGCGATTGTTCGGCGCTGTAGCCGAGGGTGAACTGTTCGCCCGTCTGCAGGGCTTTGCGCACATCCCCGACCAGGGTTTCGAAAGCGTGTTTCATCAGGCGTCTCCTCCGAATACGTCGATCTGGCGGAACACGCAGGCCGGCGAGGCATGCCCCACCCGTACCACCTGGTTGGGTTCGCCCTTGCCGCAGTTGGGCGTGCCCAGCACCTGGAAGGTACTGCTGTCGCCGACCGCCGCCAGGTTGCGCCAGAACTGCGCGGAGATACCACGGTAGTTGGGGTTCTTGACGATGCCCTTGAGCTCGCCGTTTTCGATCAGTTGGCCCCATTCACAGCCGAACTGGAACTTGTTGCGAGCATCATCAATGGACCAGGAACGGTTGGTGCGCATCAGGATGCCGTGCTCGATGCCTTTCACCAGCTGATCCAGGCTCTGGTCGCCCGGCTCGATGTTGAGGTTGGCCATGCGGTCGATCGGCGCACGGTTCCAGCCGCAGGCACGGCTGTTAGCCACGCCGTCGAGGCCGGAGCGGAACTGCGACAGCGCACCACCCAGCGGGCGCAGCAGCAGGCCATCGCGGATCAGGAACTGCTTGCTGGCCTGGGTGCCGTCATCATCGAAGCTGTAGCTGGCCAGCTCTTCGCCGATGGTCGGGTCGAAGGTCACGTTGAGCAGCGCGGAGCCGTACTGCAGGTGGCCGAAGTCATCGGCTTTGACGAAGCTGGTGCCTGCGTAGTTGCGTTCGTCGCCGAGAATGCGGTCCATCTCCAGCGGGTGGCCGATGGATTCGTGAATCTGCAGCATCATCTGGTCCGGCATCAACAGCAGGTCGCGCGGGCCGCTGGGGGTGTTCGGCGCCAGCAGCAGTTGCAGCGCCTCGTCGGCCACCCGGCGGGCAGCACCGACCAGGCCGCAGCGCTCGATGACCTCGAAGCCGCCCTGCTGGCCGAAGTTGTCGCGGCCCAGGCTGCGGCTCTGGCTGTCCTGGCCGTCGCTGGCGGTCACCCCCAGGCCCGGGAACAGGAAGCGCTGGGCGTGGCGTAGCTCGGCGCCGACCGAGTTCAGGTAGGTCTGCTCGACCAGGCTCAGGCCCAGGCTGGCCTGCCAGTCCACCAGGCGGCTGTCCTTGGGCACGCTGGCCGATTCGGCAGCGAGCAGGCCAAGGCAGTCGGCAAGGTTGGGCACGGGTTGGTCGAAGTTGGGCGAAATGTGGTCGTGGCGTGCGCTGGTCACCGGTTGCTCGCGCAGGTCCAGCAGGTTGTATCGGGCGATCTGCCGGGCCAGCGCCTCGGCCCGCTCCAGGGCGCGCTGCAGGCCGGCCTGGGACAGGTCGGCGGTGGCGGCATAGGCTTCCACGCCATTCACACGCACGGTGAGCATGGCGCCCTCGTCCTGGCTGAAGAAGGGTGGTTCCGCGACGTTGCGGCGAACCGACAGCGCCTGGTGCGACTGTTTCACATGGCGCAGGGAAAACAGCTCGGCCGTACTGCGCAGCGTGGCAAAGCGCTGGCGCAGCAGGGCGCTGGTATCGAACATGTGGAAGCCTCCGTGTACACGGTGGCTCCCCCTTAGAACCACTCGTCCTGCATGGCGAGGCAAGTGTCGTCGCGCGCCTCGAGCAATGCCAGCTCATTATGGCAGCCAGGTACCTCCCAGGTCAGGAAATAACGCGCTGCCTGCAGCTTGCCGAGGTAGAAGTCGCGGTCGGTGGGTTTGCCCTTGAGCAGGCCGAGTTCGGCATGGATCGCCTGTTCCAGCCAGCGCCAGCCAATCACGCAGTGGCCGAAGGCCTTGAGGTAGAGGGCCGAGTTGGCCAGGGCGCCGGCGACTTTGCCCTCGGCCAGGTCACCCAGCAACGCCAGCGTCACACCTTGCAGGCGGTTGACCAGTTGCTCCAGCGGCTGGCGCAGTGGGTCGAGGTTCGCATGGTGGCTGGCGCGCTCGCCGGTGGCAGCGATCGACCGGATCAACTGCTTGAGGCCGGCGCCATTGTTCTGCGCCAGCTTGCGGCCCAGCAGGTCGAGCGACTGGATGCCCTCGGTGCCTTCATGGATCGGGTTCAGGCGGTTGTCGCGGTAGTACTGTTCAACCGGGTACTCGCGGGTGTAGCCGTGGCCCCCGAGGATCTGGATCGCCAGTTCATTGGCCTTGAGGCAGAACGTCGAGGGCCAGGATTTGACGATCGGGGTCAGCAGGTCGAGCAGCTCCTGCGCCTGCTTGCGGGCGCTGTCGTCGCTGGCAGTCTGGGTGTCGTCGAACAGGCGCGCGGCATACAGGCCTAGGTCGAAGGCGCCCTCTACGTAGGCCTTCTGTGCCAGCAGCATGCGTTTCACATCGCTGTGCTCGATGATCGGCACTGCGGGGCTGTGCGGGTCTTTGTTGTCCGGCAACCGACCCTGCGGGCGCTGACGGGCGTATTCCAGCGAATACAGGTAGCCGGCGTAACCGAGCATCACTGCGCCCATGCCGACACCGATGCGTGCCTCGTTCATCATCTGGAACATGCAGGCCAGGCCCTGGTGCGGCTGGCCGACCAGATAGCCGACGCACTGGCCGTTGTCGCCGAAATTCAGCGCGGTGGAGGTGGTGCCGCGCCAGCCCATCTTGTGGAACAACCCGGCCAGCAGCACATCGTTGCGCGGGCCACGGCTGCCATCTTCGCTGACCAGATACTTGGGCACGATGAACAGCGAGATGCCCTTCACGCCGGGCGGAGCATCCGGAAGCTTGGCCAGAACCATATGCACGATGTTCTCCGACAGCTCGTGATCTCCGCCGGAAATGAAAATCTTGTTGCCCTTGAGCCGGTAGCTGCCGTCACCGGCAGGCTCGGCGCGGGTACGGATATCGGCCAGTGAAGAGCCCGCATGGGGTTCGGTCAGGGCCATGGTGCCGAAGTAGCGGCCTTCGATCATCGGTTGCAGGAACAGGCGCTTCTGTTCATCGCTACCGAAGCTCTCGATCAGGTTGGCCGCGCCCATGGTCAGGAACGGGTAGGCCGTGGTGCCAGCGTTGGCCGCCTGGAAGTGGGCGAAGCAGGCCTGCGAAACCAGGCTCGGCAGCTGCATGCCGCCGGCTTCGAAGTCGCGGTTGGCGTTGAGAAAGCCGGCTTTGAGAAAGACGTCGACGGCGGGTTTCACTTCGGGGATCAGTTCGGCGCGGCCATCCACGTAGCGCGGCTCGTTTTCGTCGGCCTTGCGGTTGTGCGGGGCGAAAAATTTCTCTGCGATGGTGCGGGCAGTTGATAGCGCCGCATCGAAGGTTTCGCGGCTGTGCTCGGCGAAGCGCGGGCGCTGAGTCAGGGCCTCGGCGTCGAGGACTTCGTAGAGTTCGAAGGCGAGGTTGCGGGGGCTGAGCAGGGTCTCGGGCATGGTCGCGGTCCAGAGGCGGGATGCTGCGAGTGTAGGAGGGTGGTGGGGTGGGGGACAGGTTAATAGGTTTGGGTGATATGGGTTGAGAACTCCGGGATGCCTGGTGGTTGGTCGAACAGATCACGCGGGGTGGGGGCAGTTGTTGTTTTGCCTGTTCGGGCCCTTTCGCGGGTAAACCC
>NZ_JBKGFP010000025.1:0-24282 GCF_046557535.1 Pseudomonas sp. S1(2024) | reverse complement strand
ACTGCTCGCGGGCATCGCGGCAGGGGATGCCGGGCTCGATGCGGAACAGTGGATGGGTGCCGTGTTCGCCTTGGTAGAAGGTGGTTTTGCCGACGGTGAACTGGGTGTCTTCTGTGGTCATTGTTGAATCCCCCTGAAATTTCTCGACTGCTTGCTCTGGCCCTTTCGCGGGCACGCCCGCTCCCACAGGTACTGTGCAAGTCTTGAGTACTGTGAAGATCCTGTGGGAGCGGGCGTGCCCGCGAAGAGGTCGGAACAGGCAACACATTGCTTATGCCCTAGTGCAAAGTCCTGGGCCCAGTGGGCATCTGCACCTGAATCAATGCCGACTCCAGCAAAGCCCGCAGCGTCTCCAGTTCATGCATCGACGTCATCATCAAAACCGACGCCGGCGACTTGGGCTGCAGCAGCATGGCCTGATGCACAACGGTCGCAGCGCACAGCGCGTAGTCCGTGACCTGGATCAGGGTGTCTTCAAGGGAATGGGGTGTGTGGGGTGGATCGGGGACTACTTTCAGCATGATTAAGGCCTGTTCAAAGTTGGGGCCACCGCCTCCTGCTGTCAAACAGGAAGGCGGCAGCTGTGCATGGGTTGACAGACCGGTGAACAGAACCAAAAGCCGGCGCACACGAGGTGCCCCATGACAGCTGCCATAAAGGCAAAGCCATGTGGTTAGTTCAGGGCGGCCTGTCAAAGCCGGTCGCTGTTTGGCAGCGACGGTCCGAGACTAGTGCTCATCCCCGAACAGCACAATGGCAGGGAGTATCTTTGGGAAATGCCCTGCAAGGAAGTGGTTAAATCTGATTTTTCCCCAGCGCATGGTCGTGTTTCTGGCAACTTGCCACGCCTGAAGGTGCCTTGCGGCAATCGGTCGCCTTCCAAGGCAGGGGCCTGGCCTTTTAACTGCATGGCACAAGCGTCACGCCGGTGACGCATCATCCTTCAAGACGTATCGGGGAATGGAACATCGTGAACATCAAATGGGCAGAAAAGCTGCGCAAGGGCCTGCACGGCTCGGCCGACTCGCTGGGCAACCTGTGCGTCGAGGCATTCCATTACCTGGCGCTGTTCGGCATTGGCGCGATCACCGCCTATGCGGCAGTGATGACGTTCCTGGACATGCTCGGCAAGGGCGGTGTCAGTGTCGATGACATCCTGCTGCTGTTCATCTACCTGGAGCTGGGGGCGATGGTCGGTATCTACTTCAAGACCAACCACATGCCGATCCGCTTCCTGCTGTACGTGGCCATCACCGCGCTGACCCGCCTGCTGATCGGCGACGTTTCGCACCACAAGGCGCCGGACGTAGGGCTGTTGTACGTGTGCGGTGGCATCCTGTTGCTGGCGTTCGCGATCCTGGTGGTGCGCTACGCTTCGTACCGCTACCCCTCGACCAAGGTGCTGGATGCCAACGGCAAGGAAGTGGAGGAGGGCAAGTAGCCCTCAGTTGGCGATGAAATGGCGCGGCTCGTGGCGGGCGTCACGGGTCAGCGCGGCCAGCACCTGAAGGGGGTTCTGGTTGTGCTCGATGGCCAGGCCCAGGCGGATGCTGTCGATCACCCGCTGCAGGCGCACCGGATCATTGCGCTGGGCCTGGGTGATGAGGCGCTTGGCGACCACGCCAGCGTCGTCGGACAGGGTCAGCATGATGCTGCCGTCGAGGTTTGCGATGCTCAGGTTGACCCGGTATTCGGGGGCGAATGCAGCACTGATTCGTTCGAATGGGTTGTTCATGGTCATGCTTCTGCGGTGAATGAATGCAGAAGTTGACCGGGGAAATTACCTGTTGGTTCAGCGCCATCGATCGATACAAACGAAAACGCCCGGCATCAGGCCGGGCGTCTTGCGTTGCCGATCAGGCGTCTGGGTCACTCAGTTCCAGGGCGCCGCGCTTGCTGCGCAGTTTGCCGTAGAAGTGTTCCAGCGCGTGGTTGAGCTTGGTGGCGGCACCATCGACCGCCTGGTCCAGCGAAGTGGCGGTGTGGGTCACGGAAATCGGTTGATGGCCTTTGGGGCGAGCCTCCATCTGGCAGCGTTTGTCATGCGGTCCGGGCTTGGCGCCGTTCTCGTCGCGCAGGTGCACCTCGATGCGGGTGAGGTCGTCTTCGTAACGTTCCAGCGAGTTCTGCAGTGTGCTGCGGACCCACTGGTCGAGCCGGGCGTTGCCTTCGAAATGGTTGCTGCTGTTGACCTGGATTTGCATGATTCAATCCTTATTCAGCTTGCTCGCATGGAGACGCGCCTAGGCCTCTGAGACCCTTGGTATTTCTGCGTCTCTTGACTCTAAGGTCAGGCAACGGCGAAACGAATTCAAGCCCTTTTTGAAAATAAATTTCTTGTTGCATTCAAGGCAGCAGGCGACTCATCGCGTGGCCTTTGCTTATGAGAATTGAAATCATTATTATTGCAGCCCCGAAAACGCCCGGACCATCGCCATGACGCGCAAAACCGCCGGTCTCTCGCTCAGCTATCGCCTGGCCGTGACGTCACGCAGCCTTGCCGCGCTGCTGGGTGGCTACCTGCTGGCGTCCGTGGCCAGCGTCTGCATTTCCCTGGTAGCGCCGCTGCCACGGGTCGATGCCACGCTCACCGGCCTGCTGCTGTCATTCGTTTTCTACCTGCTGGCGTTCATCTGGTGCTTTGCCAGCCGCAGCGCTTTGCGCGCCTGGCTGGGCGTACTGGCGCCAAGCGTGCTGCTGGGGGCGATCGCCGGGTTGGCATACTGGATGAAAACCCCATGAAAGAAGGCTTCCGCCAGGCCATGGCCTGGCTGCACACCTGGACCGGCCTGATCTTCGGCTGGCTTTTGTTCGCCATCTTCCTCACTGGCACGCTGTCGTATTTCAAGGAAGAAATCACGCACTGGACGCAACCAGAAGTACGAAGCCATGCGCTGGACCCGAGCCATAGCCTGGAGGTGGCCCAGCGTTATCTGCAGGACAATGCAGGGCATTCGGGCACCTGGCTGATTCGTATGCCCAACGCACGCGAGGCCGCCTTGAACGTGGGTTATCGCGACCCGAATGGCGGGCCACGCGGTTTCGTCACCAAGACCCTTGATACCCAGACCGGGCAGCCGGTGGCGGCACGCGACAGTCGCGGTGGCGAGTTCTTCTACCGTTTCCACTTCCAGTTGCAGATGCCACACCCTTTCGGCCGATGGCTATCGACGTTGTGCGCCTTCATCATGCTGTTGGGGCTGGTCACCGGCATCATCACCCATAAGAAAATCTTCAAGGAGTTCTTCACTTTCCGTCCAGGCAAGGGCCAGCGCTCCTGGCTGGACGGGCACAACGCCATTGGCGTGCTGGTGCTGCCCTTCCACCTGATGATCAGCTACAGCAGCCTGGTGTTGTTCATGTACATGGTGATGCCGGCGGGCATCATGGCCAGCTACGGCAATGACACCGGCAAGTACTTCAACGAACTGTTCGACCGTAACAATGCGCCCAAGGCGGCCCATGTGGCCGCGCCGCTGGTACCGTTGCCGAGCCTCTATGCCAAGGTGCAGGACCTGCAACCGGGCGCGCGTATCGGCCGTATCCAGGTGGAAAATGCCGGCGACAGCAATGCCCGCGTTACCTTCACCCAATCGGCTGCCGACCACGTGGCTTACCGGCGTAGCGCCAACTGGACCTTCGATGGCGTCAGCGGTGCTCTGCTGGGCCAGGGCAAACCGGAGAGCGGGGCAATGATGACTGCCTTCAGCTTTGCCGGCCTGCACATGGGCAATTTCGCCGGGCCCTGGCTGCGCTGGCTGTACTTCTTCTTTGGCGTGGCCGGTACTGCGGTGATTGGCACCGGCCTGGTGATGTGGCTGGGCAAGCGCCAGCTCAAGCATGCCAGGAGCGAACGCCTGCCGGGCGAACTGCGCCTGGTCGAGGTGCTCAATATCGCCAGCATGAGCGGCCTGTTGCTGGCCGTGGCGGGCTTCTTCTGGGCCAACCGCCTGATCCCGATGGGCGTCGAAGGCCGGGCCGACTGGGAGGTCAACGCCTTCTTCACCGTCTGGGGCCTGTCGCTGGTGCATGCCGTGTTGCGCAGTGGGCGACGGGCATGGGGCGAGCAACTGGCACTGGGCGCGCTGGCCTTCGCCTTGCTGCCGCTGCTTAACGGCCTGACCACCGGCCAGGGCCTGAACCATTCGCTACCTGCGGGTGACTGGGCCATGGCTGGTTTCGACCTGACAGCGCTGGGCACCGGCCTGTTCCTGGCCTGGTTGGCCGGCAAGATGTTACACAGCCCGAAGGCTGTGGCCATGCGGGCCCCTCGTGCGGCAAGGAAGCCAAGCACTGAGACGGCGGAGGCGAGCTGATGCTGGGTAATGCACTGATCGCTTACGCCGGCTTCGTTGCCCTGTGCCTGGCCATGGAGAAGCACTTCGTCGACCTGCTCGGGCGCAAGCCGCGCCCCGGGCAGTTGCGCCTGTTGCGCAGTGCCGGTTGGCTGTTGCTGGTGCTGTCGCTGGTGCTCAGCGTGCACCTGCGGGGCTGGGCCCATGGCCTGGTGGAGTGGACCGCAGTGATGATGGCCGGGGTGACCCTGTGGGTGTTCGGCCTGCCATACCAGCCCCGCCTGTTGCTGGGCCTGGCCGCCGCCAGCGTGGTGCTGGGGCCGTTGCTGGCCGTGTTCGCCGAGTGACCAGGTGAGCGAGCCGGGCGACATGATCGAGGCGGATGCCGAAAGCGGCGGCGGGCGTGCGCGTTTCGTCCAGGTGTTCCAGGCCCAGCGGGCACGCATGGAGGCCCTGGTGAGCCGCCGGGTCGGCTGCCGGGCGACGGCATCGGACCTGGTCCAGGAGCTGTTCCTGCGCTTCTGGCGTCGCCCTGAGGTCAAGGTCGAGGCGCTGGATACCTACCTGCTGCGTTGCGCCGGGAACCTCGCCATCGACCACCTGCGCAGCGAAGGCAGCCGCGAGCGCGCAGCCGAAGCTGTGTTGCCGCTGGATGAAGCGGCCATGGCCCAGGCCCCGGAACAGGCCGTGGAGGTCGATCACGACTTGCAGCGCATCGACGCTGCCTTGCGCGCCTTGCCCGAGCGCACCCGGCAGATCTTCCTGCTCAACCGTATCCACGGCTGCAAGTACGGCGAGATCGCCAAGGCCATGCAACTGTCCCAGAGTGCTGTGGAAAAGCATATGATGCGCGCCCTCGAAGCGTGCAAGGCGAGTGTTGCCGAGCCCGCGTCCACCCCACGCCGGCCAGGGAGTGCCCGTCGATGAGCCGATTACCGCCGATCACCGAGGCGCAGTCCCGGGCTGCACTGCAATGGCTCAGCCGCATCAACGAGCAGCCTGCGCAAGCCGAGGGCGCGGCGTTCAAGCGCTGGCTGCTGGCCGAACCTGGGCACCGTGAGGCCTACGCCCAGGCCCAGGCGCTGTGGCAGAACAGCGCCGCCCCGGCGGCGCGCCTGGCCGCTGAAGAACAGGCAAGCCTGCAACGTTACCTGGATGTGATGGCCACGCCACCGGCCAGGCACCCCTGGCGGCAGCGGGCCGCGGCGCTGGCGGTGGCTGCGTGCCTGGTACTGGCCGTGGGCGTTGCCGGTGGTTGGCACCCGGCCCTGTGGCTGCAGGACCTGCAGGCCGACTACAGCAGTGCTGGTCAAGTTCGCCAGGTGACCTTGGCCGACCAGTCGCAGGTGACGCTGGATGCGGGGAGCGCGATTGCAGTCGATTTTGTGCAGGGCGAGCGCCGCGTGCGGTTGTTGCATGGCGCGGCGTTCTTCCAGGTCACGCATACCGGCACGCCGTTCGTAGTGGAAGCTGCCGGTGGCGAGGTGCGCGTGCTTGGCACCCAGTTCGAAGTGCGCGAGCAGGACGAGGGGGCCCAGGTCACTGTGAGCAGCGGGCGGGTGGCGGTGAGCCCGGCGCCGGGCGCAGCAGCGCGTGAACTGACGGCCAACCAGCAGGTGGCCTATGCTGCCGGCCAAGTCGGCGACACCCTGGCGGTGGATAGTGACAACCGCCTGGCCTGGCGCCAGGGCTGGCTGAACTACTACCAGGTGCCGCTGGCTCAGGTGGTCGAAGACCTAGGGCGCTATTACCCGGGGCGCATCCTGTTGCTCGAGGATGAGTTGGGGCAGCGCAAGGTCAGTGGCAGTTTCCCCGTGGCCGAGCCATTGCTGGCGCTGGATTCGCTGGGCAAGGTGATGGGCTTTTCGCGGCAGACAGTGCTGGGGCGGTTGACTGTCATCCGGTAGTCGCCTGTGCCGGCCTCTTCGCGGGCTTGCCCGCTCCCACAGGTACTGCACTGGATTCGAAACTTGTGCAGTCCCTGTGGGAGCGGGCGTGCCCGCGAAGGGGCCGGCACAGGGAAAAAATTTTTCAGGCAACGGGTGAGGTAACAGGACGTGGCATCCGTGTAATGAGTGGAAGTGCGATTCATTCGCAGTCATATCCCTCTCACAGGTCAGCGTCCATGAAGTTCACCCCGCGTTGCGTCCCTCTCTGGCTCGGCCTTTCCGCGCTCCCGGCATTCGCTGTCGCCCCCCTGGCCTGTGCCGCCGAGCAGCAGCAGGCGTATGCCTTCGCCCAGCCAGCGCAACCCCTTGCCCAGGCACTCAGCGCCTTCAGCCGCACCACCGGCCAGAGCGTGGTCTACACCCTGGAACTGCCAGGTGTGCAGGCGCCAGCATTGAACGGCAGGTTCAGCGCCGAACAGGCCCTGCAACAGCTGCTGGGCACTACCGGGCTGGCCTGGCGCCGCGTCGATGCACGCACGCTCACCCTCGAAGCAGTGGACACCTCCGGCGCCCTCAACCTGCAGGCCATCACCGTGACCTCGCAACTGGACGACTACAGCTACCAGCCCCCGGCTACCGCCTCGATCATGCGCGGGCAGGGCCCGAGCCAGGACATCCCCCAGGCCATCAATGTGGTGCCGGCCCAGGTCATCCGTGACCAGGCCCCACGCAATCTTGATGACGCTCTGGCCAATGTCAGCGGCATCACCCAGGGCAACAATTTCGGTGGCACCTCCGACACGGTGATGAAGCGCGGCTTCGGCGACAACCGCGACGGCTCGATCATGCGCGATGGCATGCCCATCGTGCAGGGCCGCAGCCTCAACGCCAGCACCGAGCGGGTCGAAGTGCTCAAGGGCCCGGCCTCGCTGCTGTACGGCATCCAGGACCCAGGCGGGGTGATCAACGTGGTCAGCAAGCGCCCGCAACTCGAGCAGTACAACGCCCTGACCGTGCGCGGGTCGACCTACGGCAGCGGCAAGAACGGCAGCGGTGGCGGGTTTGACAGTAGCGGCGCACTGGGCGACAGCAACTTCGCCTATCGGCTGATCGTCGACCACGAAGATGAGGACTACTGGCGCAACTACGGCGTGCACCGTGAGTCGCTGGTAGCGCCATCGCTGGCCTGGCTGGGCGAGGATACCCAAGTGGTGCTGGCCTACGAGCATCGCGAGTTTCTCTACCCCTTCGACCGTGGCACGGCGTTCGGCAACAACGGCCACCCGCTGGACATCCCAGCCACGCGACGCCTGGACGAGCCCTTCAACGACATGGAAGGGCGCTCCGACCTGTACCGTCTGGAAGTCGACCACCAGCTTGCCGATGACTGGAAGCTGCACTTCGGCTACAGCTTCAACCGCGAAACCTATGATGCCAGCCAGGTGCGGGTGACCGGCGTGAATGAAAAAAGCGGCACGCTGTCGCGCAGCATCGACGGCACCCACAACGCCATGAGCCGTGACCAGTTCGCCACCCTGAGCCTGGCCGGTAATGTGCAACTGGCCGGGATGCAGAACGACCTGCTGTTCGGCATCGATCACGAGGACCGCAAGATTTTCCGCGGTGACATGATCCGGCAGACCGCCCAATCCACCTTCAGCTATATGAACCCGGTCTACGGGCAGGAAGTGGAGGGCACCACCGTCAAAGCCAGTGACAGCGACCAGACCGACAAGCTGCGCACCGACGCGTTGTTCGTGCAGGACGCGCTGCACCTGGATGATCACTGGATCCTGGTGGCTGGTGCGCGCTTCCAGCAGTTCGACCAGTACGCTGGCCGTGGCCGCCCTTTCAAGGCCAACACCGACATCAATGGCCAGGCGTGGGTGCCGCATGCAGGTATCGTCTACAAGGTCGATGATCAACTGTCGTTTTATGGCAGCTATAGCGAGTCGTTCAAGCCCAACTCGACTATCGCGCCGCTGGTCGGCAATGTAGTGCTCGACTCGTCGGTGGCGCCGGAGGAGGGCAAATCGTGGGAACTGGGCGCCAAGCTCGACATGCCGGGCCGCCTGACAGGCACTCTGGCGTTGTTCGATATCACCAAGCGCAACGTGCTGGTTTCCAACTTTGATACCAGTACGCGCGAAACGGTGTACAGCAATGCTGGAGAGGTCAGCTCACGGGGTGTTGAGCTGGACCTGACTGGTCAGTTGAGCGAGCGCTGGAGCCTGATTGGCAGCTATGCCTTCACCGATGCGCAAGTGACCAAGGACCCGGACCTCAAGGGCAACCGCCTGCAGAACGTGGCCCGCCACAGTGGTTCGCTGTCGGCGGTGTATGACTATGGCAGCCTGTTCGGCGGCGATCGCCTGCGCATTGGCGCGGGGGCCCGATACGTGGGCGAGCGCGCTGGCAACCCGACCAACACCTTCGACCTGCCGTCCTATACCGTGGCCGATGCCTTTGCCAGCTACGAGACCAGGCTCGACGAGCACAAGGTGCTGTTGCAGCTGAACGTGAAGAACCTGTTCGACAAGGTTTACTACAGCTCGGCGGTGAACCAGTACTTTGTGGCCATTGGCGATGCGCGGCAGGTGAGCTTGTCCAGTACCTTCGAGTTCTAGGCATTTGGGGCTGCTTTGCAGCCCTTCGCGGGCACGCCCGCTCCCACAAGTATGGGCAGCGCCGCGGTCACTGTGGGAGCGGGCGTGCCCGCGAAGGGCCGCAAAGCGGCCCCAATATCACGAACAGAAAGCACTACGGTACTCACCAGGCGTTGCTCCGACCGCCTGGCGGAACCGGTTGCTGAAATGGCTGGCACTGGCAAACCCGCACAACAGGGCAATCTCCCCCAGCGGCATCACCCCCAGCCGCAGTAGCTGGCAGGCCCGATGCAGCCGCCGGGCCAGCAGGTACTGGTGCGGCGGCAGCCCGAAACTGGCGCGGAACATGCGCGCAAAGTGGTATTCGGAAAGGTTGCAGCGCAAGGCCAGTTCACCCAGGGTGATGGGCTGGTCGAGATGCGCTTCGATGTAGTCGACCATTTGCCGGCGCAGGCTCGGTGCCAGCCCGCCTTTCAGGCGCAGGCCCTGGCGCAGCCCGACCTGGTTGAGCAGCGCATGGTCGACGATCTCGTGCGCCAGGCTGCTGGCCAGCAAGCGTTCGCCAGGTTCATCCCAGTCCAGGGTTATCAGCTGGCGAAAGCGCTTGGCTTGCTGCGGGTCGTCGAGAAAGGTCGCTTCCCGCAGTTGCAGCTCACGCGGTTCACGGTCGAGCAGGCGCACGCAGCCCAGGGCGAATTGCGTTTCGCTGACATACAGGTGCGCCAGGCGGATCGCGCCATTGACCACCCAGTTCGATTCCTGCCCAGCTGGCATCACGCACAGCTTGTCGGGCGCCCCTTTATCGCCGGGGCGCTGGCGGCGAAAGGTGCCGGTGCCGTCGGCGATGTAGCACGACAGGGTGTGATGGCTCGGTGCCTGGTAGTCGCGGGCATCGTCGCGGTTGCTCCACAACGCCGCCGCCAGCCCGTCGCCCAGGTGCGCGCTCAGCTCCAGCCGGGCGTGGGGCGAGGCGTGCATGGCGTTGAACACTTGCAGCTGGGTGAGTGGCGTCATGGGCGGTTCCTCTTGCCAGCCATCCTACTGCGCCTTGGCCAGGCTTACAGCTACCAGCGGGACAAATGCGCAAGTTTGTGCAAGCCGGGGAGGGGCCCCCGGATGAAACTGGAGGCCTCGGCGAGGGCTGCGCCCTCGATCGCCGGAGGAGCCCCACCGATGAACCTGTCACTCTACTTGCTAACCGTCCTGATCTGGGGCACCACCTGGATCGCCCTTAAACTCCAGCTGGGTGTGGTCGCCATTCCGGTCTCGATCGTCTACCGTTTCGCCCTGGCCGGGCTGATCCTGTTCGCCTTCCTGCTGCTCACCCGCCGCCTGCAGCCAATGAACCGGCGTGGCCACCAGATCTGTCTGGCCCAGGGCCTGTGCCTGTTCTGCGTCAACTTCATCTGCTTCCTCAGTGCCAGCCAGTGGATTGCCAGCGGCCTGATCGCCGTGGTGTTCTCCACCGCCACCCTGTGGAATGCACTCAATGCGCGGATCTTCTTCGGCCAGAAGATCGCCAGCAACGTGCTCGGCGGCGGCGCCCTGGGGCTCCTTGGCCTGGGGCTGCTGTTCTGGCCCGAGCTGTCCCACCACGCGGCCAGCCGCGAAACCCTGTACGGCCTTGGCCTGGCCCTGCTCGGCACGCTGTGCTTTTCGGCCGGCAACATGCTGTCGAGCATGCAGCAGAAGGCCGGGCTCAAGCCCATGACCACCAATGCCTGGGGCATGGTCTACGGGGCGGTGATGCTGGCGGTGTTCTGCGTGGTCAGCGGCGTGCCGTTCAGCATGGAGTGGAACGTGCGGTACATAGGCTCGTTGCTGTACCTGGTGGTGCCGGGCTCGGTGATCGCCTTTACCGCCTACCTGACCCTGGTCGGGCGCATGGGGCCGGAGCGGGCTGCGTACTGCACGGTGCTGTTCCCGTTGGTGGCGCTGAATGTGTCGGCGGTGGCCGAGGGGTATCAGTGGACGGCGCCGGCATTGTTGGGGCTGGTGGCGGTGATGGCGGGGAATGTGCTGGTGTTTCGCAAGCCCAAGGCCAGGGTGGCTGAGGGTGTTGTGGTGGCCAAATAGGTGATGGGTTGCCTGTGCCGGCCCTTTCGCGGGCTCGCCCGCTCCCACAAGTACTGCACAGGCCTTTAGGGCGGTGGTGTACCTGTGGGAGCGGGCGAGCCCGCGAAAGGGCCAGGGCAGGCAGCAGGGGGCGATCAGCCCTTCCACACCTGCGGGTTCACCAGGTCCCGCGGCCGCTCACCCAGCAGCGCCGCGCGCAGGTTGTCGATTGCCCGGTTGGCCATGGCCTCGCGGGTTTCGGCAGTGGCCGAGCCAATGTGCGGCAAGGTCAGGGCATTGGGCAGCTTGAACAGCGGCGAATTGCTCAGCGGTTCTTTTTCGTACACATCCAGGCCCGCACCACGAATGGTGCCGTTCTGCAGTGCCTCGATCAGCGCCGCCTCGTCCACCACCGGCCCGCGGGCGATGTTGATCAGGAACGCGCTCGGCTTCATCAGTTGCAACTCACGCGCACCGATCAGCTTGCGGGTGGCATCGGACAACGGCACCACGATGCAGACAAAGTCGGCTTCGGCCAGCAGTTGCTCCAGGCTGCGGAACTGCGCGCCCAGCTCTTGCTCCAGCGCGCTCTTGCGGCTGTTGCCGGAATAGATGACCGGCATGTTGAAACCGAACCGGCCGCGACGGGCAATGGCGGCACCGATGTTGCCCATGCCGACGATACCCAGGGTCTTGCCGTGCACATCGCTGCCGAAGTGGGCCGGGCCCACGGTGGCCTGCCAGTTGCCGGCCTTGGTCCAGGCATCCAGCTCGGCGGTGCGGCGGGCGCAGCCTATGATCAGCGAGAAGCCCAGGTCGGCGGTGCTTTCGGTCAGCACGTCGGGGGTGTTGGTCAGGGCGATGCCGCGTTCGTTGAAGTAGTCCAGGTCGTAGTTGTCGTAGCCGACCGACACGCTGGATACCACCTCCAGCCTGGCCGCCCCTTCGAGTTGCGCCCGGCCGAGCTTGCGGCCAACGCCGATCAGGCCATGGGCCTCGGGCAGGGCTTCGTTGAACTGGGCATTGATGTCGCCGAGCTTGGGGTTCGGCACGATCACGTTGAAGTCTTGCTGCAGGCGTTCGGCCATGGCCGGGGTGATACGGCTGAAGGCCAGGACGGTCTTTTTCATCGGGCAACTTCTCTGCAAGGCGGTGGGGCGGTGGGGGCTTCTTCACGGGCACGCCCGCTCCCACAGGTACCGCACAGGCCTCAAGAACTTTTCTTTCCCTTGGGGGGGGGGGGGCTTTTTCACGGGCACACCCCCTCCCACAGGTACCGCACAGATTGAAGGCCTGTGCATTACCTGTGGGAGCGGGCGTGCCCGCGAATGGCCTGACAATGGTTAGCAACCTACCATTGTCCGCCCCCGCAATGCAGCAGCTTTTTAGTTGGCGATCATCACCTGATGGGTTTTCAGGTCCGCCTCATGGGCTGCCAGAATCTCCGGCAGCGAGTTGCGCAGGTACTCCACCCAGGTCTTGATCTTGGCATCCAGGTACTGCCGCGACGGGTAGATGGCGTACAGGTTCAGCTCCTGCAGCCGGTACTCGGGCAGCACCCGTACCAGGCTGCCATCGCGCAGGCCGTCGATGGCCGAATAGATCGGCAGCACGCCCACGCCCATGCCGCTGCGGATGGCGGTCTTCATGGCATCGGCAGTATTGACCATGAACGGCGAGCTGGTGATGTTGACCATCTCCTGGCCTTCCGGCCCGTCGAACAGCCATTTTTCCAACGGGATCACCGGGCTGACCATGCGCAGGCAGGCGTGCTTGAGCAGGTCGGCAGGCTTGTGCGCCACGCCGTGGCGGGCAATGTAGGCGGGCGAGGCGCAGACGATGCTGTAGGTGATGCCCAGGCGCTGGGACACGAACCCCGAGTCGGGCAGTTCGGTGGCCAGCACGATGGACACGTCATAGCCCTCGTCGAGCAGGTCGGGCACGCGGTTGGCCATGGTCAGGTCGAAGGTCACGTCCGGGTGCGATTCGCGGTAGCGGGCGATGGCATCGACCACGAAATGTTGGCCGACACCGGTCATCGAGTGCACCTTCAACATCCCGGCCGGGCGGGCATGGGCGTCGCTGGCCTCGGCCTCGGCTTCTTCGACATAGGTAAGAATCTGTTCGCAACGCATCAGGTAGCGCTTGCCGGCTTCGGTCAGCGCAATGCGGCGGGTGGTGCGGTTGAGCAGCCTTGTTTGCAGATGGGCTTCCAGGTTGGAGACCGCCCGCGACACGTTCGCGGTGGTCGTATCCAGTTGCCCGGCGGCAGCGGTAAAGCTGCCGAGTTGGGCTACGCAACTGAAAGCACGCATATTTTGCAGGGTGTCCATGGGTCACTCTCGATGTAGAGGACAAAATTGTGTCACGAAGTAACGTAAAAAAGATGAAAAGTTGCCTTCGACCAAAGGCGGATTATCGCTGTTTTGGTAACAAAGATTCGCAGGAATCCACGCTTATCGCCAGTGCTGCCGCCCCCTAGAATTGCCCGGCCCCTTCACCTCTTCCTCGGGAAATCGCAGCTGTGCCGCGTCGCATCATCAGAACGCTCAATGCGTTCAGTGCCTGTGCCCTTGCCCTCACCTTGAGCGGCTGTATCGGAACCTGGGGCATTGCCCCGCAAAGCAAGACGCTGCAAGCCAATACCCTGACCACCGACGCGGCCATACGCGAAGCCGCGACCGACGCCCACTGGCCCGACCAGCAGTGGTGGCACGCCTATGGCGACCCACAGTTGGACCGCTGGGTTGCCCTGGCCGTGGCCGGCAGCCCGAGCTTGGCCATGGCTGCTGCGCGGGTACGCGAAGCCAAGGCCATGGCCGGCGTGGTCGAATCGGCGGAAAAGCTCCAGGCCAACGGCCAGGCCACGCTCAAGCGCCACAACTGGCCTGAAGACCAGTTCTATGGCCCGGGCGCGCTGTCCGGCGCCAATACCTGGGACAACAACGCCGCCATTGGCTTTAGCTATGCACTCGACCTGTGGGGCCGCGAACGCAACGCCAGCGAGCAGGCCGTGGACCAGGCGCATATGAGCGTGGCCGAAGCCCGCCAGGCGCAACTGGAGCTGCAGAACAACGTGGTGCGCGCCTACATCCAGCTGAGCCTGCACTTCGCCCAGCGCGATATCGTCAAGGCCGAGCTGGAACAGCAGGAGCAGATCCTGGCCCTGGCCAAGCGCCGCCTGGATGCCGGCATCGGCACTCACTTCGAAGTCAGCCAGGCTGAAGCGCCGTTGCCGGAAACCCACCGCCAGCTCGACAGCCTGGACGAAGAAATTGCCCTGGCCCGCAACCAGCTGGCCGCCCTGGCCGGCAAGGGCCCGGGGGAGGGCGCGCAGTTGCAGCGCCCGAGCCTGGCCCTGGCCGCGCCGCTGAAGCTGCCGTCGAACCTGCCGGCCGAACTGGTCGGCCAGCGCCCCGACGTGGTCGCCAGCCGTTGGCAGGTAGCCGCCCAGGCGCGGGGCATCGATGTCGCCCACGCCGGCTTCTTCCCCAACGTCGACCTGGTCGGCAGCCTTGGCTTCATGGCAACCGGTGGTGGCCCGCTGGAATTCCTCACCGGGCGCAAGTTCAACTACAACGTCGGCCCGGCCATCAGCCTGCCGATCTTCGACGGTGGCCGCCTGCGCTCGCAGCTGGGCGTGGCCTCGGCGGGCTATGACGTGGCCGTGGCGCGCTACAACCAGACCGTGGTCGGTGCGCTGAAGAACATCTCCGACCAGCTGATCCGCCGTGAGTCGATGAAGGAGCAGTCGCACTTCGCCGCCGAGTCGGTCGCGGCCGCGCAGAAAACCTACGACATCGCCATGGTCGCCTTCCAGCGTGGCCTTACCGACTACCTCAACGTGCTCAACGCCCAGACTTTGCTGTTCCGCCAGCAGCAGGTGCAACAGCAGGTGCAGGCTGCCCGCCTGATTGCCCATGCCGAGTTGGTCACCGCCCTGGGCGGTGGCTTGCAGGCTGGTCAGGATGTGCCGAAAGAGGAGCGCCAGGCCGCACCGAAAACCCCGGCCACCCTGGCCATTTTCGACAAGAAGCTGGATAACGCCGAATGAGCACTTCCAGTTTGCCCGTGCGCTGGCTGCAGAGCCTGGAATGGCGCCGGGGCTTCTTTGCCTGGGCGCGCACCGACGGGGTGACCTGGGTGTACATCTTCAAGGTGCTGGCCGCTGCGTTCATCACCCTGTGGCTGGCCATGCGCCTGGAGTTGCCCCAACCGCGCACGGCGATGATCACCGTGTTCATCGTCATGCAGCCGCAAAGCGGGCATGTGTTCGCCAAGAGCTTCTACCGGGTGCTCGGCACCCTGGCCGGCTCGGCGATGATGGTGGCGCTGATCGCCATATTCCCGCAGAACACCGAGCTGTTTCTGCCCAGCCTGGCCCTGTGGGTAGGCCTGTGCTCGGCCGGTGCCATGCGCTACCGCACCTTCCGCGCCTATGGCTTCGTGCTGGCCGGCTATACAGCGGCGATGATCGGCCTGCCGGTGCTGCAGCACCCCGACCAGGCATTCATGGCGGCGGTATGGCGGGTGCTGGAAATTGCTCTGGGCATTCTGGTGTCGACCTTCGTCAGCGCCGTGATCCTGCCGCAGTCGGCCAGTGCCGCCATGCGCAACGCCCTGTACCAGCGCTTTGGCGTTTTCGCGGGGGTGGTGGTCGAGGCCCTGCGCGGCGAAAGCCAGCGGGACCGCTTCGAGAGCAGCAACGTGCGCTTCGTCGCTGAAGCAGTGGGCCTCGAGAGCCTGCGCAACGTCACCGCCTTCGAAGACCCGCACATGCGCCGGCGCTCTGGTCGCCTGGTGCGCATGAATAGCGAGTTCATGGCCATCACCACGCGCTTCAATGCCCTGCACCGTTTGCTGGAACGCCTTCGCGCCCGCGGCCCGCTGCAGATCGTCGGCGCCATCGAGCCAGGCCTGAACACCCTGGTGGAGCTGTTGCAGCCTTACGTGGGCCGGGCGCTGACCGACGCCGATGCGCTGCGCCTGACCCTGGAGCTGGCCGCCTACAAGGAAGGCTTGCAGGCACAGGTGCGCGGCTTGCGCGCCGAGTACCTGGCAACCGAGCCGAGCGAGTCCGACCTGCTCGACTTCCATACTGCCTTCGAGCTGCTCTACCGCTTCGTCGACGAGATGTACAGTTATGCCGAAACCCATGCCTCGCTAGCCGCGCACCGGCACGAACGCGAGCAGTGGGATGAGCCCTACGTAGCGCAGACCAGCTGGCTGGTATCGTTGGCCGCCGGTGTGCGCGCCTCGGCGGTGCTGTTGTTGCTGGGCAGCTACTGGCTGCTCAGCGACTGGCCCAGCGGCGCCATGATGACCCTGATCGCCACCGTCACCGTGGGCCTGTCGGCGGCCTCGCCGAACCCCAAGCGCATGTCGTTCCAGATGGCCTGCGGCACGGCGATTGGTGCCGTCGTCGGCTTCTTCGAAACCTTCTTCGTGTTCCCCTGGATCGACGGTTTCCCACTGCTTTGCATGGTCCTGGCGCCGGTGTTCGTGCTGGGCGCGTTCCTTTCGTCTCGGCCGGCGTATGCCGGCTACGGCATCGGCCTGCTGGTGTTCTTCGCCATCGGCTCGGTGCCGAACAACCTCACCGTGTATGACCCGTACACCTTCATCAACGACTACATCGGCATGGTCATCGGCATGTTCGTCTGTGCCGCTGCCGGGGCGATCATCCTGCCGCCCAACAGCCGCTGGCTGTGGAGCCGCCTGGAGCAGGAACTGCGCGAGCAGGTGCTGTTCGCCATCAGCGGGCGCCTGCGCGGCCTGGGTTCAGCCTTCGAAAGCCGCACCCGTGACCTGCTGCACCAGGCCTATGGCCTGGCAGCCGGCAAGCCGCAGGTACAGAGCCAGTTGATGGGCTGGATGTTCACCGTGCTGGAAATCGGCCATGCCATCATCGAGCTGCGCAAGGAGCAGGCCCGCGCGCCGGTGCACCCGGCCTACGCCGAGTCGCAGCCCTGGCGCCAGGCGATCCGCGTGATGGGCCGTGCCCTGGCCCGGTTGTTCCTTCAGCCCAGCGCCAGCAACCACGAACGCGCGCTGGTGGCAGTGGACCACGCCATCGCCCGCGTGCAGGCCACCGACGAGCCCTTCGCCCGCCACTTCGACACTTCGGTGCTGCGCCGCGCGCAAAGCTACCTGCACTTCATCCGATCTTCCCTGCTCGACCCACAGTCGCCGTTGGCACCGGCGAAAGGACTGCACGATGCTCCGTGAAACCATGCCCCGTGAAATCGCCTTCCATGGCGTGTACATGCCCACCATGACCTTGATGTTCCTGTTCGCCCTGGGCCTGGCCTGGGGCCTGGACCGGTACATCGCCAGCCATGATGGCTACCGCTTCTTCTGGCACCCGGCGCTGCTGCGCCTGAGCCTGTTCGTCTGCCTGTTCGGCGCCCTGGCGCTGTCGCTCTACTGGTGAGAATCCTTCGATGAAAAAGTTCTTCAGCCTGATCGCCACCCTGTTGGTGCTTGCCGCTGCGGTGGTGATCGGTCGCCAGTTGTGGCTGCATTACATGACCACGCCTTGGACTCGCGACGGTCGTGTGCGTGCCGACATCATCAACGTCGCTGCCGACGTGCCTGGCTATGTGGTGGACGTGCCGGTCAAGGACAACCAGCGGGTGAAGAAGGGCGACCTGCTGATCCAGATCGACCCCGAGCATTACCAACTGGCGGTCGACCAGGCCAAGGCGCAGGTTGCATCGCGCAAGTCCACCTGGGAGATGCGCAAGGTCAACGCCAAGCGCCGTGCCGACATGGACAACCTGGTGATCTCCAAGGAAAACCGCGACGACGCCAGCAACATCGCCAACTCCGCCCAGGCGGACTACCAGCAGGCCCTTGCCGAGCTGGCTGCCGCCGAACTGAACCTCAAGCGCACCCATATCGTGGCCACGGTGGACGGCTACGTGACCAACCTGAATATCCACAAGGGTGACTATGCGCGTACCGGTGAAGCGGTGATGGCGGTGGTCGACGAGAATTCGTTCTGGGTATACGGGTTCTTCGAGGAGACCAAGCTGCCGCATGTGAAGGTGGGTGACCAGGCCGAGCTGCAGATGATGAGCGGCGAGCGCATCAAGGGCCACGTGGAGAGCATCGCCCGCGGCATCTACGACCGCGACAACCCACAAAGCCGCGAGTTGATCGCCGATGTGAACCCGACCTTCAACTGGGTGCGGCTGGCGCAGCGGGTGCCGGTGCGCATTCATATCGATGAAGTGCCGGACGGGTTTTTGCTGGCGGCGGGGACGACTTGTACGGTGGTAGTGAAGCCGAGCGAGGGCTGAGCCGGGGTGAGGTGGTGCAGCTACTGGCCTCTTCGCTGGCTTGCCCGCTCCCACAAGTGGTGCGCTGCTCTTGGGGCTGGCGCAAATCCTGTGGGAGCGGCGCAGTTAGCTCGCTGCCCCCACCAACACTGGTACCCTCACCCGATCAATCACCTTCGCGCTGATCGACGGGTCCAGCATCCGCCCCAGCCGCGACAGGTGGCGGTGGCCCATGATGATCAGTTCACAATTCAGTTCCTGCGCCTTGGCCACGATCGCCTCGACCGGCTGCCCGGCCACCATGCAGCCCCGGCTGGCGAAGCCGGCTTGCTGCAACTCGCGCACCGCCTCGGCCACGGCCTGGTCGGCCTGGTGCTGCTCTTCGCAGGCGGCGGGGTATTCTTCCAGTTCTTCTGCGGTGTAAGGCGCGGGTTGGTCGTGGACGGCGAAGGTCGAGTCGATGGCCAGCAGCACATGCAGTTCGTGCTCGCCGGGGCTGCAATAGCGGCGGGCGAGGGTGAGCAGGGCAGTGGATGCAGGGGAGGCGTCGATGGCGATCAGGACGGGGCTGGGCATGTGGGGTCCTTGGCAAAAGCTGGGTGATGTATCTGCAGGGGCGGCCCTTTCGCGGGCATGCCCGCTCCCACAGGTACCGCACATCACTCGAGCATTGTGAGGTTCCTGTGGGAGCGGGCGTGCCCGCGAAAGGGTCAGACCTGCCGATGCTTCATTTAAGGCCGAACACTGCCAGTGAATAAATGCCCCACCACGCACGAGCGCATTGCGTCTGGTGCAATCCAGCAACCTGCTACCATCGCCATTCCCCACAGCTGTAACGGAAAACGGCCATGCAACTCCCGGACATGAACCTGCTCGTCGCCCTCGATGCCCTGCTCGACGAAGGCAGCGTGGTCGGCGCGGCGCAGCGCATGAACCTCAGCCCGGCGGCGATGAGCCGGACCCTGGGCCGTATCCGCGATGCGTTGGGTGACCCGATCCTGGTGCGCGCCGGCCGTGGCCTGGTGCCGACGCCGCGGGCGCTGGCCCTGCGCGAGCAGGTGGCGGCGTTGGTGGAGCAGGCCGGCGAGGTGTTCCGCAGTGGCGACGAGGTCGACCTGCCCAAGCTTGACCGGGCCTTCAACATCCGCACCAACGACCTGTTCATCGCCCTGTACGGTGCCCAGTTGCTGCGGCGCATGCACGAACAGGCACCGCGCACGGTGCTGCGCTTCGTGCCGGAAAGCCCCGGCGGCGATGACGACAGCGTGCTGCGCGACGGGCGTACCGACCTGATCATCAGCTCGACCGTGGACCTGGGGCCGGAGATCAAGGTGCAGAGCCTGTTCCAGACCTACTATGTGGGCCTGGCGCGGCGCGACCACCCGATCTTCGAGCAGCCGATCACGGCGCACAGTTTTGCCAGTTATCCACAGATCAGCGTGTCCCGCCGTGGACGGGCCAATGGGCCGATCGATGTGGAGCTGGCCAACTTCAAGGTGCAGCGGCGGGTGGCGCTGATTACCCCGAGTTTTCACTCGGCGCTTTTCTCGCTGCCGGATTCCGACCTGATCCTGCCGATGCCGGCCAACATCCTCAACAGCGTGCACAAGCTCGGGCTGCCGCTGCGCTCGTTCGAGATCCCGGTGCCGCTGGAGCGAGTGACCGTGCTGCAGGCATGGCACCCGCGGTTTCACAATGACCCGGCACATCGGTGGTTGCGGCAGACCCTGAAGGCTTGCTGCAGTGTCGACCCTTGATTACCTGTGAGGGCCTCATCGCCGGCAAGCCAGCTCCCACAGAATTTGTGCACATTTCGAAACCTGCGCAGTACCTGTGGGAGCTGGCTTGCCGGCGATAGGGCCAGACCTGCAAAAGGTGGATTGCGTCCAGCGCAACATAAACCTACCGATAAGTCAGTTTTCGTCAGCATTCGACCTTCTTAGACTTGCTCCAGTCGCAAATTTGTTGCTGGAGATGTCTGCCCATGAGTTCCCTGCCCGCCCCGTCTGCCGCGATTGCCGCCGCCCCCGCGCCGGCCGCGCCTGCGCAGACTGCGTTCGGCCTGCAGGTAGTGGTCGGGCTGTTCGGTGTGCTGCTGGCCGTGTTGTGCGCGGGCCTCAACGAGTCGGTGACCAAGATCTCCCTGGCCGATATCCGTGGGGCCATGGGCATCGGTGCCGACGAAGGCGCCTGGCTGCTGGCGGCCTACAGCGCCGCCTCGGTTTCGGCCATGGCCTTCGCGCCATGGCTGGCCACCACGTTCTCGCTGCGGCGCTTCACCATGAGCGCCATCGGCCTGTTCGCCGTGCTCGGCCTGCTGCAACCGTTCGCCCCCAACCTGCACAGCCTGATGCTGCTGCGTGTGCTCCAGGGCTTCGCCTCTGGCGCCTTGCCGCCGATGTTGATGAGCGTGGCCCTGCGCTTCCTGCCACCGGGCATCAAGGTCTATGGCCTGGCCTGCTATGCCCTCACCGCCACCTTCGGCCCCAACCTCGGCACACCGCTGGCAGGGCTGTGGACCGAATACGTCGGTTGGCAGTGGGCGTTCTGGCAGATCATCCTGCCCTCGGCGCTGGCCATGTTCTGCGTCGGTTGGGGCCTGCCGCAGGACCCGATGCGCCTGGAGCGCTTCAAGCAGTTCGACTGGCGCGGCGTGCTGCTCGGCCTGCCCGCCATCAGCTGCATCGTGCTGGGCCTGTCGCTGGGTGACCGCTGGGGCTGGTTCGATTCCCCGCTGATCTGCTGGCTGCTCGGCGGTGGCCTGCTGTTGCTGGTGCTGTTCATGTACAACGAATGGTCCGAGCCGTTGCCATTCTTCCAGTTGCGCATGCTGTCGCGGCGCAACCTGAGTTTCGCTCTGGTGACCCTGGCCGGTGTGCTGATCGTGCTCTCGGGCGTGGGCAGCATTCCGTCGGCCTATCTGGCGCAGATTCAGGGCTACCGCCCGGCGCAGACCAGCCCGCTGATGATGCTGGTGGCCATGCCGCAGCTGGTCGCCCTGCCGTTGACGGCGGCGCTGTGCAATATCCGCGCAGTGGACTGCCGCTGGGTGCTAGGGATCGGCCTGGCGATGCTGGCGGTGTCCTGTGTCGGCAGCAGCCTGCTGACCAGCGAGTGGATCCGTGGTGACTTCTACCCGTTCTACCTGTTGCAGGTGTTCGGCCAGCCAATGGCAGTGCTGCCGCTGCTGATGCTGTCCACCAACGGCATGACCCCACAGGAAGGCCCGTTCGCCTCCAGCTGGTTCAACACTGTCAAAGGCCTGGCCGCGGTGATCGCCGGTGGCCTGCTGGACGCCCTTGGCACCCTGCGCCGGCACTTCCATTCCAACCACCTGGTGGACAGCCTGGGCAACGCCCCGCTGGTCGACGGTAGCGCAGCCGGCCTGGCCAGGCGCATCCACAACCAGGCGCTGGTGCTGACCTCGGCCGATCTTTACCTGGTCATGGCCTGCATTGCCGTGGCCCTGATCTGCCTGATTCCTTTCGTGCCTACCCGGGTCTATCCGCCGCGCGCGGTGGCCTGAACCCTGGATGAATTCGAGAACCACTTAAATGACCAACAACCGCAAAACCCTGTTCATCGGCTCGGTGCTTGCCGTGGCCGTCCTGGCTGCCATCGTCGGCCCCTGGATGTTCGGCAGCGACCACCGCCAGAGCACCAATGACGCGTATGTTGTCGCCGACTACACCGTGGTCGCGCCCAAGATCGCCGGCTTCATCAAGGAGGTGCTGGTGGAAGACAACCAGCAGGTCAAGGCTGGCCAGTTGCTGGCTACCATCGATGCCCGTGACTACCAGGCCGCGCTGGATGCCGCGCAGGCGCAGTTGCTGGTGGCCCAGGCGCAAAGCGCCGATGCCCGTGCCACGCTCGAGCGCCAGGCGTCGCTGATTGCCCAGGCTGAGGCTGCAGTGAAAGCGGCCCAGGCCGAAGCTGCGTTTGCCGACCATGAGGTCAACCGCTACAGCCGCCTGGCCGAGCAAGGTGCCGGCACCGTGCAGAACGCCCAGCAGGCACGCAGCGGGGTCGACCAGGCCCGCGCACGCCTGGCCAATGCCCAGGCGGCACTGGTAGCGGCGCGCAAGCAGGTGGATATCCTTACCGCCCAGGTGGCCAGTGCCGACGGCCAGCTGAAGCGGGCCGAGGCAGGGCTGGAAAAGGCCCAGCTCGATCTGTCCTACACCCGCATCACCGCGCCGGTGGACGGCATGGTCGGCGAGCGCGCCTTGCGTGTCGGTGCCTACGTCAACCCGGGCGCCCGCCTGCTGTCGGTGGTGCCGTTGCAGCAGGCCTACGTGGTCGGCAACTTCCAGGAAACCCAGCTGACCCACGTACAGCCTGGCCAGGCCGTGAGCATCAGCGTCGACACCTTTGCCGGTGAGAAGCTGCAAGGCCATGTGGAAAGCATCGCCCCGGCCACCGGCGTGACCTTCGCCGCGGTCAAGCCGGACAACGCTACCGGCAACTTCACCAAGGTGGTGCAGCGCATCCCGGTGAAGATCGTTTTCGATGACGGCCAGCCGCTGCTTGCCCGCCTGCGCGTGGGCATGTCGGTGGAAGCGACCATCGACACCCGTGGTGACAAGCTGGACGGCAAAGAGGTAAGTGCACGATGAAAGCGGCATTACGCTTGAGCCCGTTGCTGCTGGCCGTATTGATGGCCGGCTGCACCTTGGGCCCTGACTTCCAGCGCCCTGACAGCCAGGCCCCGCAACAGTGGGCGCCGCTGCAAGGCGAGGCGGCGGCCAGCCAGCCGCAGGCCGAACCGCTGGAACTGCGCTGGTGGGAGAGCTTCCACGACGCCCGCCTGAGTGCCTTGATCCAACGCGTTGCCGAGCGCAATCTCGACCTGCAGATGGCCAGCGCCCGCCTGCTGCAAAGCCGCGCCCTGCGCAGCACCGTAGCTGCCGACGAAGTACCGTCAGTGGACGTGAACGCCGGCTACAGCCGTGCGCGCAATAGTGCCGAAGGCCTGAGTGACCCGTCCGGCAAGGCGGGCAAGGAAGCCTTCAACCTCTGGCAGGGTGACCTTGTTGCCGGCTGGGAGCTGGACCTGTGGGGCCGTGTGCGGCGCCAGGTCGAGGCAGCCGATGCCACGGTCGAAGTGGCCGAGAACGACCGCCGCGGCGTGCTGTTGGCATTGCTTTCGGAAACCGCAGGCAACTATATCCAGCTGCGCGCTGTGCAGCACACCATCGATGTGACCCGCGACAACCTCAAGGTCGCCCAGCACAGCCTGAAATTGTCAGAAAACCGCCAGGCCGAAGGTGTCGCCACGCGCCTGGACGTGGCTCAGGCCAGTGCCCAGGTCGCCTCTATCGAGTCACGCCTGCCTAGCCTGGAAGCGCGGCGCGACGACTTGATCAACGCCCTCAGCCTGCTTGTGGCCGAACCACCGCGCAGCCTGCAGGCCGAGTTGCTGCAGGGCGGCGAACTGCCTGCGCCACAGCAGAAGTTCGCCATTGGCCTGCCGTCCGAACTGGCCGAACGCCGCCCGGACATTCGCCAGGCCGAGGCTCGTTTGCATGCTGCCACCGCCAGCATTGGCGTGGCCAAGGCGGACTTCTACCCCAGCATCCGGCTGTCGGGCAGTGTCGGGTTCCAGGCCATGCAGCTGTCCGATTTCGGCGCCTGGGATTCACGCCGCTTCGCCTTCGGGCCGCAGCTGTCGCTGCCGATCTTCGAGGGTGGCCGGCTCAAGGGCACCTTGGAGCTGCGCGAGGCGCAGCAGCAGGAAGCGGCGCTGAACTACCGCAAGGTGGTGCTGGGTGCCTGGCATGAAATCGACGATGTGCTACGCCTGTACAACGCCAGTCAGCTGCGCCGCGACCACTTGGCCGAGGCGGTGCGGCAGAACCGCATCGCCCTGGAAACTGCCCAGCGCCAGTATGTCGAAGGGGCGGTGGACTTTCTCAATGTGCTGACGGTGCAGGGGGCTTTGCTGGCAAGCGAGGAGCAGTGGATCGACAGTTCTGCGGCGGTGTCGCAGGCGCTGGTGGGGCTGTACAAGGCCCTGGGTGGTGGCTGGCAGGCGTTTGATGAGCAGCCTGTGAAGAAAGTGTGATTTTTGAGGGCCGCTTTGCGGCCCATCGCGACACAAGGCCGCTCCTACAGGAGATCGCGTCCGCATGTAGGAGCGGCCTTGTGTCGCGAT
>NZ_JBKGFP010000024.1:0-8878 GCF_046557535.1 Pseudomonas sp. S1(2024) | reverse complement strand
AAGGGAAAAAAAAAGACCTTTCAAAAGGGAGACGAGGACGGAGGTGGGGAGCGGCTTTGTGTCGCGATGGGCTGCAAAGCAGCCCCGGCAATTGTCCTGATTACCGAGGAGGCACAGATGCACATTTCCCTGAACGGCAAGCGCGCCATCGTCAGCGGCTCCACAGCCGGCATCGGCCTGGCCATCGCCATCGGCCTGGCCGAGGCGGGGGCCGAAGTGGTCCTCAACGGTCGCACCCAGGCCCGGGTCGACGAAGCCCTCAAAGTTGTGCGCGAGCGCCTGCCGCAGTCGCGCATCATCGGCATCGCTGCCGACCTGGGCACCCAGGCCGGTGTGCAGACGCTTTTCAAGCAGGTGCCGCACACCGACATCCTGGTCAACAACCTGGGCATCTTCGAGCCCAAGCCGTTCTTCGAGATCGAGGATGAGGACTGGCAGCGTTTCTTCGACGTCAATGTGCTCAGCGCCGTTCGCCTGTCGCGCCACTATGCCCAAGGCATGGCCGAGCGCAAATGGGGGCGAGTGGTGTTCCTGTCCAGTGAGTCGGCGCTGCAGATTCCGACCGAGATGATTCATTACGGCATGACCAAGACTGCGTTGCTGGCGGTGTCGCGCGGGCTGGCCGAGACCCTGGCCGGCACCGGGGTGACGGTGAATTCGGTGCTGCCGGGGCCTACGCGTTCGGAAGGTGTGGGCGACTTCTTTGCCAAGCTGGCCGAGGAGCAGGGGGTGTCGACTGAAGAGCTGGAAGCCAACTTCCTGGCCGAGCACCGGCCGACCTCGCTGATCAAGCGGCTGGCGACGGTGGAGGAGGTGGCGAACATGGTGGTGTACCTGGCATCGATGCAGGCCAGTGCCACTACCGGGGCTGCCTTGCGGGTTGATGGCGGGGTGCTGCGTTCCATTGCCTGATCTGTATTGCCTGTACCGGCCTCTTCGCGGGCTTGCCCGCTCCCACAGGTACAGTGCAATCTTCGGGATCACACTATCCCTGTGGGAGCGGGCAAGCCCGCGAAGAGGCCAGCACAGGCAATCAATCAGAGCGGGCGCAGCAGGCCAAACCGCTTGCGCAACGCCCAATCCAGCACCCGCCGCGGCAGTAACCGGGCCATCAACGGCAACGCCGTACTGCCGTTCCCCAACCGCACCACCGCTGGCACCGGCGACTTCCCGACCGCTGCCAACACGCCCTGGGCAAACACCGCCGCCGAGGTGGGCTTGTCCTGCGAAGCCCGTGCCCGTGCCTGCACGTGCTCGCGCAACGGCCACCACGCCGAATCCGCCGCCAGCACCTGCTCGGCCTGGCGCTGGGCATTGCTGGCGAACTGCGAGGCAATCGCCCCTGGCTGCACTTCCATTACCTGCACACCAAACGGCGCCAGTTCCAGGCGCAAGGCATCGCTCAGGGCATGCACGGCGGCTTTCGAGGCGCAGTAGGCGCCGGCGAACGGCGTGACCAGCACGCCTGATACGCTGCCGATGTTCACCACCAGGCCCCGTGAGCGGCGTAGCTGTGGGAACAATGCGCGGGTAACGCCGACCACGGCGAATACATTGGTTTCGAACTGCTGGCGCAGGGCATCCACACCACCATCGAGCAGCGGGCCCATGGCGCCGTAGCCAGCGTTGTTGATCAGGATATCGAGGTTTTCCAGTTCCTCGGCCAGGCGGCCCAGCGCCTCGCTGTCGTTCACATCAAGTTGCCGGGCGGTGAAGCCGGCGGCGTTCAGTTGCTCGACATCCTCAGGTTTGCGGGCGGTGGCCCAGACGTGGTGGCCGGCATCGCGGAAGGCGTCGGCCAAGGCGCGGCCGATGCCGCTGGAACAACCGGTGATCAGGACGGTGGGCATGGTTGGGGCCTGTTGTCAGGGGAAGTTGGTGTTGCCTGTGCCGGCCCTTTCTCGGGCTTGCCCGCTCCCACAGGTACTCCACAGTTCTTGAGCACTGTGCAGTACCTGTGGGAGCGGGCAAGCCCGCGAAAGGGCCGGCACAGGCGATACATTAGTTGGCAAACGTACCTTGCAGATGCTCTGCACGAAACTCCAGGGTCTGCGGCCGGTACCCGGAGCGCAGTGGCGGCAGTGGCAGGCAGTCCTTCCACTCGGCCCCTGGCTGCAGCTCACCCGGCCCACGGTAGCGCGGGGCGTTGTAGGTGTTCTCCGCCAGGTTCACGGTATCGCCCGGCGCATACGCCGCCACCCGCCAGCGCAACTCGGTCAGCGGCACGTCATTGCCATTCTTCATGCGCACCTGCAGGGCGCGGTCAGCGGGGCAGTGTTCGGGGGCGTAGCTCAGGCGCAGGTCCAGGCGGGCCAGTTGCGAGGTTTCGCGGGTGTCCTGCCAGACGACGAACAGGGCCACCAGGCCCAGGCCACAAACGGCAGCCAGCGAGATCGGCAGGGCCTTGGCCGGGTAGCGCAACAGCAGCACCAGCCAGGTGAGGATGAGGAAGGCACCGATGATCATGAAAGCGGGCAAACCTTGGTTGCGCGGGGTCAGACCATCGTAGCCCATAAGAACAAAACTTCAAAAGCCTGATTCGTTTATATCAATCAGCCAGCAGGAGAGTTTGATGGGTTATGACCCTGGGTAGGGATATTGATTCAGGTGTTACCTGGTATTTTTGATAGGTTACAACTTCTCGATTATTGATTAGTTTCAATCTGTATGTATCTATAGTCGGAGTGGAAGAAATGGAAAATATTCGCGAAAACTGGACTGAGATTGAATTCGCTATTCCTGAGGGAGCTGTTGGGTACGGGGCGGCAAGGTTGTTAGATGGAAAATATTATGTGGCGGCATCATTGCAGTGGGAAATTTGTGTGCTGCGGTATGACGATCGAGGAAGTCTGGATATATCCTTCGGCGAGCAAGGCATAGTGAAATTCCCAAACCCTGATCGTTTTGGTACTAAATTTTCTTTCAGTCTGCAAAAAAATGTGGTCATGCTGTCCTGTCTGGCGGGTGAAGCTGGTAATTATAGTAATTTTCTGCTCTGCAAACTTGACGCCGATACCGGGGCGTTGGATCCGAGCTTCGGGGATAACGGTGTAAAAGTTGTACCGATACCTCAGGCGAACCAGGCCGATATTGTCGGCTCAAGTGTCAATCAAGCCCCGCAGTTACCGGACGGTAAGCATCGACAACTTGTATCTCGTGGGATGGCTCAATTTGAGTTGACAGGTGAATTGGACCCAGCATTCAACGAGAGTGGGGTGCTGAGAAGTTTTCCCAAGTCAAGTTACGAATATCAGACAATGAATATCATGCCTTACATGAGTGCCGGTAAGCATGAAGGTTTCTTGATGAGTGGTGTCTTCAACCTTGGAGGCTATGGCCGTGGATGGGTGGGAGCCATTGATAGCGAAGGTAAATTGTTGCGCGATTTCGGTGGCGATGGTGAAGTCCATTTCATGAAGCTCCCAGATCATGAGCTCACTAATCTGGTAATGGAGCCGATGTTGCAGGTCGACGATTATCTGTATGTGGCTGGCAGTGGAGGGCGTGAGCTGTATCCAGATTTCATCTACCGTCTGCATCGGGATGGCAGAATAGATGAAAGTTATAACGATGGTGAGCCAGTATTTTTGGAAGTTGGAAAGGCCAAGGCTTTTCACCTGGTTCAAGACGGCGACGGCATTCTCATCGGGGTATGGGGTGTTGAAGCGACGGGTGGGGTTATTCGATACGATGCCGCTGGTAAAAGAGACCTGTCTTTCGGCCAGGGCGGTTGGTTGAACATGCCCGTGAAATACATGGATCCCGTATCGTTGACCATAAGGGAATATGAAGGCTCCAGGATTGTGGAAGTATTGGGTGGCCGTTATCTCTTGCGTCACCGGATCGAATAGATCACAGCTGAGCAAGGCTCGGGCAGCCCTGGCCTGGGTGGTTCCCAGCCATTGCCTGGTGCAATGGCTGGGATGCGACTTTTACTGCGCGATGGTCTTCACCGAAACACCACGCTCGATGGGTGTAGAGGTACGTCCATACACATCCTCGAAGCGCTCGATGTCATCCTCGCCCAGGTAGCTGCCGGATTGCACTTCGATGATCTCCAGCGGGATCTTGCCCGGGTTGCGCAGGCGGTGCACCGATGCGATCGGGATGTAGGTCGACTGGTTCTCGGTCAGCAGGAACACGTTCTCGTCACAGGTCACCTCGGCGGTGCCGGACACCACGATCCAGTGCTCGGCACGGTGGTGGTGCATCTGCAGCGACAGGCTGGCGCCCGGCTTGACGGTGATGTGCTTGACCTGGAAGCGGCCGCCCATGTCCACCGAGTCGTACGAGCCCCACGGGCGATACACTTCCAGGTGGTTCTGGGTTTCGCTGCGGCCCTGCTCGTCGAGGGTCTTGACCATCTGCTTGACGCCCTGGACCTTGTCCTTGTGGGCAATCATCATGGCGTCCTTGGTCTCGACCACCACGATGTTCTCCAGGCCGATCACCGACACCAGCTTGCCGTTGCCGTGGATCATGCAGTTGTGGCTGTCCTGCACCACCACATCGCCCTTGGTGACGTTGCCGTTGTCGTCCTTCTCGTGCACTTCCCACAGCGACGACCAGCAGCCCACGTCGCTCCAGCCAGCCGACATCGGCACCACGCAGGCGCGCTGGGTCTTTTCCATCACCGCGTAGTCGATGGAGTTGTCCGGGCAGCAGGCGAAGGTGGCTTCGTCGATGCTCAGCACATCACCGTCTTCCTGGCTGCGCTCCAGGGCCAGTACGCAGGTGTCGTAGATGTCGCCGTCGTGCTTTTTCAGCTCTTCGAGGAAGCGGCTGGCACGGAACAGGAACATGCCGCTGTTCCAGAAGTAGCCGCCGGCCTGGACGAACTCGGCGGCGCGTTTTTCGTCGGGCTTTTCGACGAACTGCGCCACGCGCGCCACGCCTTCAGGCAGCAGGGCGTCCTGGCTGGAACGGATGTAGCCGTAGCCGGTTTCCGGCTTGGTCGCCGGCACGCCGAACAGCACCATCTCGCCACGCTCGGCGGCCACGGTGGCCAGGGCCAATGCGCGCTGCAGGGCTTTCTGGTCATCGATCACGTGGTCGGCGGGCAGCACCAGCATCAGCTCGTCGCGGCCCTCGTTGACCAGTTTCATGGCAGCCATGGCCACGGCCGGCGCGGTATTGCGGCCGAACGGTTCCATCAGGATGCCTTGGGTTTCCAGCTTCAGCGCGGCCAGTTGCTCCTGGACGATGAACTTGTGGTCCTTGTTGCAGACCACGATCGGTGTGTCCATGCCTTCGAACACCAGGCGCTCGAGGGTTTGCTGGAACAGTGTGTGTTCACCGGTCAGGGCCAGGAACTGCTTGGGGAACTGCTTGCGCGACAGAGGCCACAGACGGGAACCGCTACCACCAGAAAGAATTACCGGGATCATCATGTTTCTCCAATAGTCGTTGAGAGGCAGTGGAATCAGTTGCTAGCCACGGGGCGAGTTACCCACACCGGCGACAAGGCGTTGCCGGAACCCGTTACGTACAGCACTGCGGCTTCGCCGCGCTCCAGGGCGACGGGTTTGACGTCACCCACTTTCTTGTCTCCTTGGAACAGCGCCAGGTTGACCTTGACCGGGTTGATTTCGCGTTCGCCGCGGCCGTTGGCGGCCACCGGCTTGACCACTTCGGTCTTGCCGTCGGCGGTCTTCAGGGTCAGTTGCTGGTCACTCAGGTTCTGCACGCGAACCAGGGCTTTCTGCTTGTTCTTGAACGGCGGCTCTTCGATCAACTGCGGGTTGCCGCTGGCGCTGTTGACCAGGGTGTAGTACTTGTCCGCAGCCAGCTTGACCGGCACGCTCTTGCCACCGACCTGAGCGGTGTAGTCACCCCCTGGCAGGAAGCTGAAGTCACTGCTGCCCTGTGCACCAACCTGTTTGATCTGGGTGTTGCCGACCGAAGCTGCCGCCGGTGCGCTGGAAGCGTTGTAAAGGCGCACGAAGGTCGAGCCTTTCGGCGCGCTCGGGCCATACAGCGCGGCGTCGGCGCCGGCGAAGGCCTGCATGGAGGCCAGGGACAGGCCGGCAGCGAGGGTGAGGGCTTTGGCAATGGAAGTCTTGGTAGTCATATGTAGGTTCCTCTGATTAGTGGTTAGTCCGGGTGGACGACAAAGCCAGGTTTTCTTCGGATTTACGGGTGTTCTTCAGCTGGGCGATCCACTGTGGATCGAAGCTGCTGAGGTCGTTCTTCATTGGCAGATAACGTTCGGGGAATTCCCACACCACCACTTGGGGTGCGGCGTTCTTGAAGGCATCGCTTTGCAGGTACTTGAGCATCGGCAGCAGCGGGCCATGGCCGTCTTCGGCGTAGTTGGCCACATCGCTGCGCAGGGCCTGCTGCAGCGCGCCGAGGAAGTTCCAGTGCGGGTTGGCGCTGTAGCTGGTGCCCACCAGCGCAACCGGGATCTGCGTGTCGGCGAACAGTGCGTCACCGGCTTCACCTTCGGCCTCGACCGGGCGAGTGGTGCGCTGCTGCAGGTTGTCCGGGGCCGGCAGAAGGTTGCTGAACAGCGGGTCCAGTGGCAGGAAGTTGGTCAGGTCGCCCTTGTATGGCGCGGTGCTGCCGGCTTCGGTGATGAACGCCTGCGGGTCGCCGTTGAGCAGGCTCTGGCGGCTGACCGCTTCGGCCAGTGCCTGCGCAGCCACTTCGGCGCCCATCGGCGTCCAGTGGGTGTCGGTGCGCAGGAACACCTGGCCGCGCGCCTTGGCCTGCTCCATGGGTGCCATCAGGTCCGGGGCGAACACGTTGGCCTGGCGTGCCTGGGCATGGAACTGGTTGTACAGGTCGTCATGCAGGCTGGTCGGCAGTTCCTTGCCCAGGTACTCGGCGTACACCCGCGCCTTGGCCGGCACGATCGCCAGCACCAGCTGGCTGCCGTGCTGCTGCAGGGTGTCGCGCACGCCACGGATCAGCGCCAGGTTTTCTTGCATCAGCTGCTCGGCACCTGCGGTGGGCTTGAACTCTTCGTCACTGAACAGCCACTGGTCGCGGCCCAGCACCACGCCAGGGCGGCCTTCGTTGAACAGCTTGAAGTCCATCGCCGCCCACAGGTTGGTACCCAGGCGCTTGATCGGGAACTGCTCGTCGTAGTGGGTCTCGGCGGCCTTGGCCAGCTTGCCGTTGAGCAGGGTCATCTGCTCGGTACGCTGGAAGCTTTGCAGGCCACCGGTGGACCAGACGCCCATGCCCACCAGCAGGCCGAGGAACGACAGCGAATAGGTAATGCGTAATGTCCGGGTCATGTCATCAACCTCAGAACTGGAAGTAGAGGAACGGCGAGTAGCTCTGCGCCGAAAGTTTGAGGATCGAGGCAACGAACAGCAGCAGCACCAGGGCGCGGGTCATCACCCGGGTCCAGTCCAGGCCGATCGAACCGTCGCTGTTGACCTCCACCGGGGTGGCCTTGGGCGTTGGCCGGGCGTTGCGGTAGAAGTCGCGCAGGCCGAAGAACGCCAGGGTGATGTAGGCGACCACCAGGGTGGCTACCTGCAGGCCGGTGAGCTGGGCACGGTTGAGTTCCGACAGCTGCCAGTCGCCGAAGCTGAACATGGCGCCGTACATGCGACCGGCCACTTCCAGGTTCTCGGCACGGAAGATTACCCAGCCAACCACCACCAGCAGGAAGGTGAATGCCCACTTCACCGGGTTGAAACGCTGCGGGTTGGTGTCGATGCCCAGCGCGCGCTCGATGGCCAGCCACATGCCGTGCCAGGCGCCCCAGATGATGTAGGTGAAGTTGGCGCCGTGCCACAGGCCACCCAGCAGCATGGTCAGGAACAGGTTGCGGTAGGTGTTGAAGGTGCCTTTGCGGTTACCGCCCAGGGTGATGTACAGGTAGTCGCGCAGCCAGGTCGACAGGCTGATGTGCCAGCGCCGCCAGAACTCGGTGATCGACTGGCTGATGTACGGCTGCTTGAAGTTCTCCATGAAGCGGAAGCCCATCATCAGGCCGAGGCCGATGGCCATGTCGCTGTAGCCGCTGAAGTCGAAGTACAGCTGCGCGGTGTAGGCCAAAGCGCCGAGCCAGGCATCCCCGGTGGTCGGGTTCTGCAGGGCGAAGCAGTGGTCGGCCACTACCGCCAGGGTATCGGCGATGAACACTTTCTTGATGAAGCCCTGCATGAAGCGGGTGCAGCCTTCGGAGAACTTGTCCAGGGTGTGGGTGCGGTTGTTGAACTGGTCGACCAGGTCCTTGAAGCGCAGCACGGGGCCGGCGATCAGGTGCGGGAAGATCGCCACGAACGCCGCGAAGTCGATCAGGTTGCGGGTGGCCGGGGTGTCGCCGCGGTACACGTCGATGATGTAGCTGATCGACTCGAAGATGTAGAACGAGATACCGATCGGCAGCAGCACGTGGGTGAGGATGAACGGCTCCAGGCCGAACGAGGAGATGATCGCGTTGAGGCTGTCGACGCCGAAGTTGGCGTACTTGAAGTAGCCGAGAATCGCCAGGTCCACACCGACGCCGAGCAGCAGCCAGCGCTGGGCCGGCTTGGTACGCACGCCGGCGGCGCCGACTTTCAGGCCGATCCAGTAGTTCCACAGGGTCACGCCGGCGAACAGGGCGAGGAAGTCGACCCGCCACCAGGCGTAAAAGATGTAGCTGGCGACCAGCAGCAGCAGGTTGCGATAGCGTTGCCCGCTCAAGTAGTACAGGCCGAGGAAGATCGGCAAGAACAGGAACAGGAACACGTTGGACGAGAAGACCATCCCGGTTCTCCTTTTTGTTCACAGCATCCGGGGCAAAGCGCCCCCCAAACCCCCCACTCAAAAAGTGGGGGAAGCCTTGGTACCTGTGGGAGCGGGGGGGGGGGGGGGGGGAGGGGGGGGGGGGAGAAGGGGGGGGGGGGGGGGGGGTGTTTTTTCCGTGATTTCC
>NZ_JBKGFP010000023.1:0-12231 GCF_046557535.1 Pseudomonas sp. S1(2024) | reverse complement strand
ACCTGTGGGAGCGGGCATGCCCGCGAACAAGGGCGAAGCCCTTGCCATGCACCGCGGTGCTTTCTTCGCGGGCATGCCCGCTCCCACAGGTTCCGACCCCAAAAGGGGTTCAACTCATTTCTTGCTCTCTGCGCTCGGGTCATAGACCCGGGTCAGGTCGCCGCCCAGCCGGAAGCTGTTGAACGGCTGCATACCGCGCTTGCGCTGCAGGGTGTCGCCACTGCACGCATACAGGCTGCAATAGGGCTCCATCCACGAGTACTTGCTGTCGATCTTCAGGTCTTTCATGTCCTGTTTCTCGCCATTGCGGGCCTTGAACGCGCTTGGGTCCTTCGAACCGTTCAGTACCCGCTGCGCCAGGCGCTGCAGGGCGTTGTTGTTCTCGCCGCGCACGTCCACGCCATTGACCTGGGCGAAGCTGGCGATCATCGTCAACGGCGGCAGGGCGTAGTTGTGGTAGGCCAGGGCGCGTTGCTTGCGCTTCAGTTCGTTGGGCAGGAAGCCCTGCTCGTCTACCTGGTTGGCGCCAACCCTGTATTCCTTCACGGCCCAGTCGAACAGGTCGCGACGGTCGGTGGCCACGGCGGTGGCCATTACCGCCCAGGCAGCCCAGTAGCTGTGGTTGTTGATCTTCTCCAGTGGCAGGTCGCTCCAGTCGCGCACGGTCTGCTCGGCCAGGCGGGCGAACCATTTTTCGATCAGCTCGGCCTCGGCCTGGTGCGCGGCCAGCGGCTGCGAATTGGAGAACTTCAGGCGCAGCCACGAACCACTCATGCTGCCCAGCGCCCATTTGCGCATCGACTTGCCGGTGTGGTTGTAGTCGGTGGACATCAGCGCATCGGCGCGGGCCCAGCTGCCCAGCCAGGCCAGGGTGCAGTCGAGTTGCGCCGGGCGGCCGTCACGCATGTACTGGCCGATCATCTTGCTCACGCCTTTCTCAAGGGTGGTGATGTCTTCGGTGGACTTGCGAAAGGCCTTTTCCGAGTCGGCGTTGAGTGTTGCCCGCGCCTTGTCCGAGCCTTCGTACTTGCTGCGGAACTGCAGGGCACCGGTATACGGTTTGGGGGCAGCTTCGCAGCGGAAGTTACCGTCGCCGGTCTTGAGCTTTTCGATCCCCTCGTAGTAACCCTGGGGCGGTACCAGCGCGGCGTGCGCGGCACCGCCGCACAACGCCAAGGCGAGCAGGGCGGGGCGGGAAATTCGCTTGAACAGGATCATGGTCGCCTCACTGGCCGGCCTGCGCGGTCTGCGCAGGCACGGCGAAGTTGTTGCGTTTGCAGAGCTTGGCTTCGACCTTCTGGGTACCGCTTTCCGGCCCCTGCACCTCGAACGCCAGCAGGCTCTGGCTGGCCCAGTCCTCGTCTTCGCGCATCTGGAAGACGAAGCGGCCGTCGGTGTCGGAGGTTTCCGGTTTTTCCAGCTTGATGTCCTCGTGGCGGCCGTTGAGGTACCAGAGGGTCGCTTGCAGCACCTTCACCGACGGGTCTTCGAACTTGATGTCCATCTGCATGTTGCGGTTGATCAGGTCTTTGATCACGCCGCCCTTGCCATTGACCATCAGCTCGTTCTTGCCGGGCTTGAGGGTGGCGCTGGCGCTCATCAGGGCCGGGCGGTCATCGCAGCCGTCGTCGAGCAGGCCAAGGATTTGCCGCCAGATGGTTTCCTGGTCCAGGCGATATAGCGGGGAGAATTCCCAGATCAGGATCTTCGGCGGGTTCTTCTGGAATTCTTCGCTGCCCAGGTACTGGATCATCGAACCTTCCAGGCCACCACCAGGGAAGGCCACGTTGAGCACGTCGGCGCCGATGTACTGCTCGAGGAACCCGGAGAAGTTGTAGTTCTTGCCGCTGTGGCTGGTGCCGACCAGGGTGATCTGCGCGTTGCCGCCGTCACCGAACAGGTCGTCGCCGCCGCCGGTGGAACCTTTCGGCTCGGTGGCGAACTGGTCCATGTACTGGACGGCATAGCTGGTGCCGCACAGCTGGCCGGCCACGTTATGCAGGGTGCCGGTCTTGCCCATGCGCCCGGACTTTTTCGTTTCGAATTCCTTGCGCGGGATGCCTTCGAAAGCCGGCATCTTGTGCACGGTATCGGCCACGATCCTGGCCGCACGCTCGGCGCCGTAAGGCGTCCAGTGCTGGTCGCCGCGGAAGTAGAAGTCCTTGCCCTGGTCGGCAGCGGCCAGCTGTTCGTTGGTCAGCGGCGACAGGTCGGGCACGTTGTAGCCCATGCTGGCAAAGCGCTTGAGCATGGCCTGGTAGTTGCCCAGGGCCTTCTGGTAGTCGAAGGCAGCTTTTTCCGCCGGGTTGAGCATGTTGCGGTTCACCAGGCCGCGGGTCGGCTGGTACACCACCACCAGTTCCACGCCGCGCTTCTTGAATGCGTCGTGCACTTGCTGCAGGCGCTTGTAGCCGGCCGGGGTGGTATTGAACTCGGTGCGCAGGTCTTCGCGGGTACGGAACAGCCAGTCGCCCTTCGCCTGCACCAGCGTGGTGAAGTTCTGCTGGTAACGGGTTGTGTAGCGGCTTGGGTCATGCGCTTCAGGGCACAGCTGGCAGCAAGGCTCGGCGCTGAAGGTGGGGGCCTTGACGTCTTCGGCGCGCACGCCCTGGCTGATCGCCAGAAGGGCGGCGGACAGGCCCAGCAGTTTCATCAGATGTGGAGTCATGGTCTGGGCTTCCTTAATCGATCATTTCGGTCTGGCGTTCGACCGGGTCGATCAGCACAGCCTTTTGCTGGCGTACCAGCAGGTCGAGGATTTCGTCCTGGCGTTCGCCGAGGATGCCGTTGAGGCTGATGCCGTTGGCCTTGCGCGGGGCTAGCATGGATACCTTGTAAAGCTCGACCGACAGCGGCGAGTCGATCGACAGTGGGCCCGAGCCGTTGGCCGCCAGTTCGCCACCAACCAGGATCAGCGACACCTTGGTGTCGAACGGGTCGAGGGCGATGTCGCGGTCGGTGTTGGACAGGTCCTTGATGTGGCCGTACACGCCGACCAGGCCGTTGGCCATTGCGACGTTTTCGTATAGGCGGATGTTCACGCTGTTACGCACGCGGATGCCGTGGCGGCGGTTGTTGATCAGCTTGTTGCCCCAGATCAGGTTGTCGCCACTTTCGTACAGGGTGATGCCGTCGGTGTGGTTGCGGTAGATCTCGTTGTAGGCAATCAGGTTGTTGACGCTGTTACGGTCGATCACCACGCCCGAGAGCTTGTTGTCGAAGCTCTTGTTGTTGATGATCCAGCTGTCGTTGACCTCACGCGAGACGATGATGCCGTGCTTCTTCTTGGTGCCGTACACCGTGTTGCCGGCGATGATCAGCCGGTGCGAGCGGTCGTGCGGGTCGATGCCGTAGACGATGTTGTCGCGGTAGGTGCTGTCCTTGACCACGAAGTCCTGGGTCTCGTAGCAGTAGAAGCCGTACCACATGTCGCTGAACTCAGAGCCGATGATCCAGCCGGTGGGTTCCGGGCGGCCCATGCGCTTGGCCATGTTCGGCGTGTACTGCGAGATGCTCACGCCGTACGACTTGGACTTGGCGTAGCCGAAGCTGGCCATTTTGGTGTTGACGATGTAGGTCTCGGTACCGCCCCACGACAGCAGGAACGGGCGGAACTCCTTGGGCGAGCGGAAGGTTGCCGGGCCGTTTTCCTTTTCCCGCCAGCCGGTCACCTGGGTGTCGGTGACGAACAGCTTGCCGTCGTTGACCAGGAACGAACCGCCTTCCTCGGACAGGCGCAGTTGCTTGACCTTGCCGTCGATCTCGAGGATGCCCTTCTGCCCGACCACGATCGGCAGGCGCGCCAGGTATACGCCCGGCTCGACTTCGCTGAGGTACTGCTTGGGTACCTTCTTGCTCAGCTCGACCAGGTCGACATGGCCGTCATCGACGAAGATCGCCTGCGGAATGCCATGCTGGCGCTGGACCCACTCGGCCGCCTTGTTGTCGCCGCCGACGAATTCCTTGAGGGTGTCCTCCTGGAACATGCGGCGCAGGCTGACCTTGCCCTTGTGGCGACGGTCGATTTTCTTCTGCACCGCCTCGGCGGTGTAGCCGGTCAGGTCAGGCAGCTTCGGCGGGTCCATGTGCAGCGGCTCGACCGGTGCACTGGAGACCGTGTAGGTCTTGGCCTGCTGCAGTTCCTTGGCAATCACCTTGGGCTCTGCGGCAGCGACCAGGCCACTGGCCAGCAGCAGGGCGCTGGCCAGGAGGCTGTGACGTAAGTGCGGGTGAAGGTTCATCAGGGTCTCCCGGCCTCAGAAGCGCCAGATCACGTCGACAAAGGCGCGGTGCATGTACGAGTCCGCTTCCTTGCCGTAGGCGTCACCCGGCTTGAACACACCGGCGCGCAGGCGCACCAGGGCAGATGGCTCGTCGATGGCCTGGCTCATCGAAGCCGGCAGCAGGCCTTGCTTGAAGTACTTGGTCACGACCACGTCCATTTCCTGGCCAAGGTCTTTTTCACCATCGACCAGCGGGCGGTTCACGCCGTTGTCGTTGACTACCGCGTTGATGCCGCTGGAACCGATGTTCTGGTTGCCATCGACACGCCAGAACTTGTGGTAGATGAAGCTGGCGTCGTAGTCGTCGCGCAGCTGCCAGGAGGCGAACAGGGTGGCCGCCTGCAGGTTGCCAAGCTCGCCACGGAAGGCTTCACCGAAGCGGTGCACGCGCGAACGGGTGCCGGTGTAGTTGGAGCGGTTGCTCTCGAGGCCAGTCTGCTCGTAGTTGCTCGAACCGTCGTCGCCACCGCCGCCGCTGCCACGGGCATAGGCCGCACCGACTTGCCATTGCGGGTCGAGGCGCAGGCGGATGCCGAGGTCGGTGGCCCAGGCGTTGACATCACCGCTCTGCTTGCCGGTGGCCACGGTTTCGTCACCGACGACCTGGCTGCTGAGGGTGTCGCGATCACCGGTCAGCCAGGTGACGCTGCCCCAGTAGTTGACGGTGTGGTCGTTGCGCCAGTTGTAGGCGTCGCTGTTGGCTTCCAGGCCCAGCCAGGTGAGGTCGCCGGTGCGGGTCTTGTCCAGCGCATCGACGGTTTCGCCCGGGTTCTTCAGGCTGCCGCCGTCGTGGGTGTGGTGGGCGCGTACGCCGACCCAGTGGCCAGGGGTCCACTGCGTGGCGACGTTGCCGTAGAGGTGCGTGCGGTCCTTGTCTTCCGGGGCCAGCTCGGTGAGGTCGGTGCGGTATTCGCTGAAGCGCTGGGCCACGCCCAGGTCGGCCTTGAGCAGGGTGGTGTCGAAGGTCCAGTTCAGCGCCTCGATATTGGTGTCACGCCACATGCCATCGTCGCTGCGCAGGCGCTGGCGGCCGAAACGCAGCTGCTCGCCAGGGTAGGCGGTGAGGCCGCTGTAGCCGACCCAGAATTCGCGCATGGCCAGGTAGCTCTTGTCCTGTTCACGGCCGTCGGCAGCGGTATCGGTACTGGTGCCGTCGTCATTCTGGCGCAGGGTGTCGGTTTCGATGGTGTCGGTGGCGGTAACTGCCTGGCCCATGGCATAGGCGCTCCAGTTGCCACGCTCGCCATATACCCAAGGGCGCAGATCAAGACCGAGGCCGTTGACGTCGCCGCCGGAGCGGGTGCCCAGGTCACGGTCGTCTTCCGACTGGCCGGTGATCTTCACATCCAGGCCGAAGTTCTTTTCAGCGGTCATTTCCGCCAGAGTCGGGCAGGACCACAACAGGGCGAAGCTCAGGCCGATGCCAGCTTTCACGAAGGGATTGAGCGTCATAGCGAGTCCTCACCGGTTACTTCTTTTTCGTCGTCTTGCAGGGCTTCGATGGCCAGGGTGCTGTTTGCGTCTTGCGCCATGCTGCCGCGCGCCTGCTTCTCTTGTGCCAGCAGTTGCTGGGCCTGGCTGCGTTGGTCAGGCGTAAGTTGCTGATCGAGCTGCTGCAACAGTTCAGCGGACTGCGGCGACGGGTTGGCCTGGGCCAGCTGGGCGAATACCCAGGCGTTACCTGGTTGCGGGCGAATGCCGTGGCCTTCGCTGAACAGCTGGGCCAAGGCGTAGTCGGCGCTGTTCTGTCCGCCACGGGCGGCGGCCAGCAGGTGGTCGACGGCCTTCTGCGGCTCGACGTTGCCCAGGTAACCGCGGCGGTACAGCTGGCCCAGGTAGTAATGGGCGCTGACTTCGCCGGCGTCGGCGGCAGCCTGCAGGTGTTCTTCGGCTTTGGGCGCGTCCGCAGGCACGGTCTTGCCTTCGTAGTACAGGCGGCCCAGCAACAGTTCGGCGCGTGGCTGTTCGGCTTCGCGGCCCTTGTCGATGTAGGCCATCAGCTGGTCGGTATCACCCAGCTCGGGGAAGTCGTACACCAGTTGCGCCAGGCTGACCCAGGACGCCGGGTTGGCCGGGGCCACCTGCTCGAGCAGGTCCTTGGCGGTTTTTTCGTCGGTCTGGCCGAGGCTGCGGTCGGCCAGTACCCGGGCAACGCTGTCGACCCGGGTGGCCGGCACTGCGCCACGGGCGTAGGCAGCCTTGAGTTGGCCGAGCAGGGCAGCCTGCTGGTCGGCCTGGCCACGCTTCTGGTACACGGTGGCCAGTTCGACGTAGCAGATGTCGGTGGTGCTCAGGGCGGCCTTGCAGATTTTCTCCACTTCGCCCAGGTGCTGGTCGTAGGTGCCCTGGGTGCGGTACAGCAGCACCTGGGCCAAGCCCGCTTCCGGGTTACCGGCGGCGCGCCACTGGTCGATCTGCTGCTGCGCGTTGACCTTGGGGAAGCTCTGCGGGTAGGTCAGGTAGAGCATCGCCAGCGGGATCAGGGTGTTGCTTTCGCCCTGCTTGGCGGCTTGCTTGAGCAGGGTTTCGGCTTCTTCGCGCTCGGCCTGGGTGCTGTCGGGCTTGGCCACCAGCAGGCGGCCAAGGCGCGCCTGGGCACGCGGCGAAATGGCGGCCGCGGCGCGGTAGGTGGCCTCGGCTTCCTTGATTTTCGCCGGATCGCGGGTGGCGACCTTGATGTCGGCCAGGCCCACTTGCGCTTCGCTGTAGCCCAGGTCGGCCAGCGCCTTGTAGTTACGCTCGGCCAGTGCCGTGTCACCGCGCTTCATGGCTTCGTTGGCCAGGCGCTGGTCGGGCAGGCCCGCACAGCCGGCCAAGGCGATGGCCATGGCCAGGCCACACAAACCAAGGTTCACACGAACCCTGTGGGAGCTGGCTTGCCGGCGATTGGCCAGTGCAGGCGATACATCTGCTGGGCGAGTGCTGCGCACTCGATCGCCGGCAAGCCAGCTCCCACAGGTATCGGGTTGTCTGCTAGTCATAGGCTTGTCCTCTTACAGACCACGGGCCATGGCTTTGTCGATCAGCCAGTTCAGCGATGGGCCACGGTCGCTGTTGACCGAAGCCGGGCGGCCGGCGAGTTCGGCGGGCAGGGCGCTGTCGGGCTTGATCTGCACGCGGATGTCGGCGGCCAGGTCTTCGCTGTTGAGGCTGGCGCTGCTGACGATCTGGCCGGTGCGCACTTCGTCTTCGCCGGCTACCTGGAAGTTGACGCGGGTGCCTGGCTTGACCTCGTCGAACTGGCGGTAGGTGAAGCGCGCCTCGACCATCGGGTTGGTGGTGCGCGGGATCAGCTGGAAGATCGGCTGGCCCTTGGCGGCGTACTGGCCGTTGTCCACCAGCTGGCGGGCAACCACGCAATCACACGGGCTGGTGAGGGTGCCGGACAACTGCTTGCCGAACAGTTCCTCGATCTTCGCCGGCTCCAGCTGTGCGTCTTCCAGGTTGCCCTTGAGCATGTCCAGCATGCTGGTGGTGAAACTGGCCAGTGGCGCGCCCTTGGCGATCTGCCCACCGCTTTCGACCAGGCTGTTCACGGTGCCGTCGCGCGGCATGGTGACGTTGGTGGTGGGTACCGCGACCACGCCGGCTTCGGCATGGCTGACGAAGTACATGCCGTACAGCGACTTGGCGATGAAGCCGAAGGCGGCGACACCGACCACGAACACGCCGAGGGTGACGGTGACCGCCTTGAGGCGGCCGAAGGCGCTCAGGCCGGCACCGCCGTCCTTCTGCTTGCGCGCTTTGGTGAAGTTGTCGCGCTGCAGGGTGCTGAGTACATCGCCAGCTGTGATCAGCTCACCCGACAGGTGCGAGGTGATGATGTGGCGCAGCGTGGCGATGTCGCGGAGCTCGAGGTTCTGGAACTGCGCGCCGGTACGGCCACTGCCCGGATTGTAGGAGCGCACCTGGAACTCGATGTCCATCGACAGGCCGAGGTTGTCGACCGTGAACTGCAGCCGCCCGCGGAGCACGTCGCCAACCGACAGTTGTTGCTTGGTGTGGAAACTCAGGCCACCGGCGGAGAGGTCGTCGACCTTCACATCGTGGGCCTGGCGCTGAGGGTCGAGGAACCGCAGCTTGGCGGGGATGCGTACCCGGGCATGCTGGCGCTGGGCTTCGGACTCATGCACGACGTTGACGTTCACGGCGGTATTCATGTGGTTTGTTCCTGTTAGTTCCGATCCGGGTTGGGCTCACACGACCATGAACAGCACAGCAACGAAGATGCTGGCAGCCGAGAAGGTCATGGTCCGCGAGGACCAGGTGTTGAACCATTGTTGAAAGCTGGCGAGGTCACGCTTGAGGGCAGTGGGCTGACGCGTCCAGGACTGCTTGTCGAGGCGGAAGAACACGTAGATCTTCATCAGCGCGCCGATGATCTGGTTGTAATAGAGAATCAGCGGGTAGGCCGGGCCTACGTTGTGGCCGGAGCACAGCAGCATGATGGTGAGGATCAGGCGGGTGATGCCGATCCACAGCAGATACACCAGCAGGAAGCCCAGGCCGAACTTGAGGCTGGCGATCACCGCCACGGTCAGGCCCAGCAGGCTGGTCCACATCGACACGCGCTGGTCGAACAGCACGATGCTGGTGAACAGCCCCAGGCGGCGCAGGCCCAGGCCAAGCGCGCGGGAGTTCTGCCGCAGGTTGTTGCCGTACCAGCGGTACATCAGCTTGCGGCTGGCCTTGAGGAAGCTCTTCTCCGGCGGGTGCTCGACCGTGTTGATGGCGGCGTCCGGCACGTAGAAGGTGTCGTAGCCCAAGCGCATCAGGCTGAACCAGCTGGACTTGTCGTCACCGGTGAGGAACTTGAAGCGGCCCAGGCGCCAGTGCATCAGCGAGTCGCTTTCGACGTCGGCGATGAACTCGGGGTTGGTCACCACGCTGGCGCGGAACATCGACATGCGTCCGGTCATGGTCAGCACGCGCTTGGACAGGGCCATCGAGCACATGTTGATGTGGCGCTGGGCGAAGCGCAGCTTGTGCCACTCGCTCATGATGTAGCCGCCACGCACTTCGCAGAACTCGTTGGTGGTCAGGCCGCCGACGTTGGGGAACAGCTTGAACCACGGCACGGTCTTGCGTACCACGCCATCGCCCAGCACGGTGTCACCGTCGATTACCGCCACCACGGCGTTCTCGTCCGGCAGCATGCGCGAGATCGCACGGAAACCGTAGGCCAGGCCGTCACGCTTGCCGGTACCGGCGATGCGCACGATGTCCAGCTTCACGTGGGCTGGCGGGTTGTATTTGGCCCACAGGCTTTTCACCAGCAGTTCGTCCGACATCTCCACCAGCGAGCAGACCACGGTGGTGGGGAAGCCACAGTTGATCGCCTCGCGGATCACCGAGCTGTACACCTGGGCGGTGGTGAGTGCTTCGATGCGGAAGCTGGTCACCATCAGGTACACGTGGGACGGGTCGGCGTCCTTGCCCATTTTCTGAACCTTGCGGCGCAGGTACGGGTATACGCCGTAGAGGAAGATCATGCCGCGGATGAAATGGGTGGCGCCCATGGAGTAGCGCCAGATGCCGACTGCGCCGACCAGGAAGATGAAGTGCTTCGACTGCGAGTCGAAGATATCGGCTGGCAGGGCGAGGGCGATCAGCATGAGCAGACTCACGTAGAGCAGCCAACCGGCGCACTGCAACAGCACTGTCTGGATCCTTTGCATGTTCAGCATCCGTCGAGAATTCGGGAAAAGGTGGGCAGCGGGGGTGGGGAGGCCCCCGCTGCCCGGCCAGCACTTACCAGCAGATGCCTTCGGTACGGCTGGTGGCGCAGGTCGGTTTGCTCATGAAACCGACCAGGTCGATCACGTGCTTGCCGGCCGGCGCTTGTTGGGCCAGTGCACGGAACTGCTCGTCACGGTTGCCCAGGACGATGACGTCGGCGTTGTCGATCACCTTCTGGAAGTCGGCGTTGAGCAGCGACGACACGTGCGGGATCTTCGATTCGATGTAGTCCTTGTTGGCGCCGTGGACGCGGGCGTACTGGACGTTGTCGTCGTAGATATCCAGCTGGTAGCCCTTGCCGATCAGGCGTTCGGCCAGTTCCACCAGCGGGCTTTCACGAAGGTCGTCGGTGCCGGCCTTGAAGCTCAGGCCGAGCAGGGCGACCTTGCGCTTGTCGTGGGCTTCGATCAGCTCGAAGGCGTTCTGCACCTGCGATTCGTTGCTGCGCATCAGCGAGTCGAGCAGCGGTGCGCGCACATCGAGGCTGGCGGCGCGATAGGTGAGGGCGCGCACATCCTTGGGCAGGCACGAGCCGCCGAAGGCGAAGCCAGGGCGCATGTAGTACTGGGACAGGTTCAATACCTTGTCCTGGCAGACCACGTCCATCACGTCACGGCCATCCACGCCTACGGCCTTGGCAATGTTGCCGATCTCGTTGGCGAAGGTGACCTTGGTGGCGTGCCACACGTTGCAGGTGTACTTGATCATCTCGGCCACTTCGATCGGCTTGCGGATGATCGGCGCGTCGAGCTCTTCGTACAGGGCCTGCAAGATGTCGCCGCTGGCGCTGTCCAGTTCGCCGATGACGGTCATCGGTGGCTGGTCGTAGTCCTTGATCGCGGTGCTTTCACGCAGGAATTCCGGGTTGACCGCGACGCCGAAGTCGACGCCGGCTTTCTTGCCCGAGCAGTCTTCGAGGATCGGGATCACCACGTTCTTCACGGTGCCCGGCAGCACGGTGCTGCGTACCACGATGGTGTGGCGGCGCTCGCTGTCACGCAGCACGTAGCCGATTTCGCGGCACACCGACTCGATGTACTCAAGGCCCAGGTCGCCGTTCTTCTTGCTTGGGGTTCCCACGCAGATCATCGATACGTCGCTGGCACGAATGGCTTCGGCGAAATCGGTAGTACCGCGCAGGCGGCCGTTGGCGATGCCCTGTTGCAGCAGTGCTTCCAGGCCAGGTTCGACGATGGGCGACTTGCCCTGATTGATCAGGTCGATCTTGGTGCTGGACACATCCACACCGATCACTTCATGGCCTCGCGCCGTCAGGCAGCCAGCACAGACTGCACCCACATAACCCAAACCAAAGATGCTGATACGCATCGCTATCACCTCATGTGTTTATCACGCCGGCACCTCCGGAGAGAGCCGGACTGGGTTGATTAACAACAGTTTTCGGGCGCACGGATCCATGGCGAAATGCACACTTCGCCGAGCGCAGGCAAAATAAATCCGGAGCGCAAAAAGTTATGCACTCAAATGTGGCAGTAAAAAGCCATTAATTAAAAAACGTGCCCTGGAATGCAGCCGTCTTTATTGCAATGCGCTACGTGGCGCTTTGCTGTGCTTGTTTTTTCAAGTGGAAAAATCCTTTGAAATCAACCACTAGGACGAATTGAAAGGGACGCTTCTCTCCTGCATGGACAGGGTTTTCGGGGGGGGCCGTCATACCTGTCGAAGTTGTTGGGGCGGGTAGTGGATACCTGCCGTTGTCATCTGTAAGTCATCTCTCACAGCCCGAGGGCAGGAAAATCGTTACGGCACTATGAGCGATTCGTCGTAGCAGAAGTTCCGGGGTGGGTTCGGCGTGGATGAAAGATTTCTAAATATTTTTTCAGTGGCGGACAATTTCAATCTGATAGCACTCGGGGGTTTTGCGCCGATATATAAAGGGCGAAACTGTTGCGAGATATTTTTATGCCAGCATCGAAAAATATTTTGAAAAATTCGTCAAAAAAGCTACGAACGGTCTTATGGCGTTTGGCTATAAGTGGCGGCGTGTCGATTTTTTGGCGTCGGATTTGTGGCGTGATGGCGATATGAAGCGTGCCCTGTTGCAGGGCAAAGGCGGGGAGAAATGATTTTGCCCATTCGCGGGCACGCCCGCTCCCACAGGTTGGTCACTGACCTTGAATTCAGTGGCATACCTGTGGGAGCGGGCGTGCCCGCGAAAGCGGTGCTACAGGCTTACTCGGTGGGATGA
>NZ_JBKGFP010000022.1:0-14414 GCF_046557535.1 Pseudomonas sp. S1(2024) | reverse complement strand
GACCCCCCCGTCCCCAGTTTTTTGCCCCTGAGTTTGGGTTGGTGGGCCGTACCGGGGGGAGCGGGCGTGCCCGCGAAAGCGGTGCTACAGGCTTACTCGGTGGGATGATCGCGCAGGAACACCAGGTGGTCCGGCTTCGACTGCTCGGCACTGTAGTAGTACCCCTGCACATCGAACTGCTTGAGCTGCTCCGGGTCGCTGATGCGCTGCTGGATCACGAAGCGGCTCATCATGCCGCGGGCTTTCTTGGCGTAAAAACTGATGATCTTGTATTGGCCGTTCTTCAGGTCCTTGAAGTCGACGTTGATCACCCGGGCCTTGAGCGCACTGCGTTTCACCGCGCTGAAATACTCGTTGCTGGCCAGGTTCAGCAGCACATCATCGCCCTGTTCGGCCAAGGCCTGGTTCAGCCATTCGCTAATGCGCGTGCCCCAGAACGCATACAGATCCTTGCCGCGGGCGTTGGCCAGCTTGGTGCCCATTTCCAGGCGGTAAGGTTGCATCAGGTCGAGCGGGCGCAGCAGGCCATACAGGCCCGAAAGCATGCGCAAGTGCTGCTGGGCATAGCTGAAATCGTCCTCGCCCAGGCTTTCGGCGTCGAGGCCTGTATACACGTCACCCTTGAACGCCAGCAGCGCTTGCTTGGCATTGGCCGGGGTGAAGTCCGGGGTCCAGCTGCCGAACCGCGCGGCATTCAGGCCGGCGAGCTTGTCGGACAGGTGCATCAGTTCGCTGATCTGTGCTGGCGACAGGTCGCGCAACTGCTGGATCAGCTCCTGAGAGTCGTCCAGGTACTGGGGCAGGGTGAAACGCTCGGTCACCGGCGGGGTTTCGTAGTCGAGGGTCTTGGCGGGTGATATCACCGTCAGCATCGGGTCGGCTCCTGGCATCGTAGGCCGGGAATTCTACGGGCTGGGCGGTGCAAGTCCAAACTATGGCGACGATAGTCACAGACCATGGCCGGTGCAGAGGCTATAGTGCGCGTTTCGCCGTTGCGGAGCTTCAACCGTGCGTATTGCCTCTGCCTTGCTGGCCGCTCTGCTGAGCCTGGCCGTGCAAGCCGCCCCTTCAACCCAGGTGAGCCTGGACCGCAGCCTGTGGCCCGAAAAGCTGGACAGCCCGGCGTTGTTCGATGTGGCCTCGCGGGCCGAGATCCTCTCGTTCGCCCAGGTGCTGCATGAAAGCGAACTGCTGGACGACGCGGCGCTGGCGGCACGCTTGGGGCTACGGCAGGTCAACCTGCAGAAGGTGCGCCTGGTGCGGGCGCGCATGTGGCAGCGGTTGTGGGAAGGTTATCAACAGGCGCAGCGCAGTTGCGAACAGGATGCGTCGTTCTGCTATCCGGTTACGTCGATGGCGGAGTTGCGCACGCAGGCAGCGACGTTCGCTGCCGATGTCGGCACGTTCTATACGGGCTGGATCGAGCCGAGCCACCAGTTCCATGTGCGGTACCTGGACGAACAACTGCGCAAGGCTGCGTTGCTGCCGCAGACCAGCAGCGAGGTGGAGCGGTTGTCCTCACGCGAGCGCAATGGGGATGAGCTGAACGATCGCATGTTCCTGCTGACCTTCGTCGGCGGGCCCGGGCCGGATGGCGGCAGTACCGATCTGCTGACTGATTATCTGCGCCGGCAAAAGCTTGAAGGCACGTTCTTCGTGCTCGGCAACCGCCTGCAGCAACGGCGCGACGCCGGGGCGGCAGATGCCTTGCGCCAGCTCTATGGCGGGCAGTGCGTGGGGATACAGGGTTGGGAGTACCGCTCCCATGCGCAGTGGACAGACTGGCAGGATTCATTGCGGCGCAGCCAGGCGCGGGTGCAGGCCGACCTGCCGGAGCAGTATGTACCGTTGTTTCGGCCGCCCTACGGGCAGCGCCGGGCCGATGGCGAGGCGTTCATGGCCAGCCAGCAGTTGCAGGTGTCGTTGTGGGACATCGATGCCCAGGATGATGGCGCACTGAGCGCCGAGGCCTCTGCCCAGCGGGTGCTGACCTTGATGCTGCTGTGGCGCAAGGGGGTGATCCAGTTCCATGACAGCCTGCCCAGGGCGCAGCCGGCGGTGGAGTGGTTGTTGCGCAATACGGCGCAGAGCGGGATTGGTTGGGAAGATTGCCAGGGATATGCCAACCGAGGGTGAGAGGGGGCTGCTGCGCAGCCCATCGCCGGCAAGCCAGCTCCCACCTCGACCGCATCGGCCTCAAGCCATGCGCTGTCCCTGTGGGAGCTGGCTTGCCGGCGATGAGGCCAGTACAGGCAACACAACACAGTTGCTCTTACAGGTTAGGTGCATGGCTTGCTGGCGTTGACCCATGCAATGGCAGCCTGATTTTTGACTGTAGTCCTCGCGCGCCCCCTCGCCAACCCCTGTTCGTCATTTGGAAAAATAAACTTCACCTGCACGTAAAAAGACTTTTTTTAGTCATCATTTTTGCGGTATGAAGAAACCAGACAGCCGATTCCTGCAGCACAGGTGGCGTCATCCAGGCCCACCTAGCCAGGTTCGCTTCCCGCCCGTAACGACGCGGATACGGGGACAGCGGCAGTCACTCTGCGGCGTAACAGACCACGCCGTGTGGCTTCGACATAAGGTGACCGAGTATGGATGACCAAGGACGCAACCCTTCCTCCAGCAAGCCTATCCTGTATGTGCTCGATACCAACGTCCTGATTCACGACCCCAACGCGTTACTGAACTTCGAGGAGCACCATGTCGCCATCCCGATGACGGTGCTGGAGGAACTCGACAAGCTCAAGACCGGCAAACAGACCATCGCCGCCGAATGCCGCCAGGCCATTCGCCTGATCGACCAGACCCTTGGTGACGCCTCGCCCAGCGATGTCGAGCAGGGCGTGCCGATCCAGCGTGGCAAGAGCGGGCCCAAGGGCTTCCTGTCCATCCTGATGACTCCGCGCAACGAGCCGAACAAGCTGCTGCCGGAAAACCTCAACGACAACATCATCATCAACCAGTTGCTCGAAGTACGGGCCCGGCGCACCGACCTGGACGTTGTGCTGGTCACCAAAGACATCAACATGCGCCTGAAGGCACGTGCCTGTGGCATCGCGGCCGAGGACTACAGCACCGACCAACTGGTCGATGACGTGTCATTGCTGTCCAAGGGCTACCATTCGGTCACCGGCTCGTTCTGGGACCGGGTGAGCAAGGTCGATACCCGCCAGGAGCGCGGCCGCACCTGGCACCGCGTGCAATTGATCGACAACCTGCCGGCGGTTCACGTCAACGAGTTCATCATCGATGAACAGGGCTTCGTCGGCTGGATCAAGGGTATCCGCAACGACGAACTGCTGTTGCTGGACCTGCACCAGGAACCGCTGCTGCACCAGGAAGCCTGGGGCTTGAAACCGCGGGACATCCACCAGAGCCTGGCGTTGTTCGCCCTGCTTGACCCGGATATCCACCTGGTCAACCTGACCGGCGCCGCCGGTTCCGGCAAGACCATCCTGGCCCTGGCCGCAGCCATCGAACAGACCATGGTAAGCAAGCGCTACCGGCGCATCATCGCCACCCGCAGTGTGCAGGGGCTGGACCAGGAGATCGGCTTCCTGCCGGGCACCGAGGCCGAGAAGATGGAACCTTGGCTGGGCGCCATCACCGACAACCTCGAGGCCTTGCACATGGATGACGAAAGCACCCATGGCAGCGTCGAGTACATCCTCGAGCGCGTGCCGTTGCAGTTCAAGTCGCTTAACTACATCCGTGGCCGTAGCTTCCAGCAGAGCCTGATCCTGATCGACGAGTGCCAGAACCTGACGCCGCACCAGATGAAAACCATCATCACCCGTGCCGGCTCCGGGTCCAAGGTAGTCTGCCTGGGCAACCTGGCGCAGATCGATACCCCCTACCTGTCCGCGACCAGCTCGGGCCTGACCTACCTGACCGAGCGCTTCAAGGACTTCCCCCATGGCGTGCACATCACCCTGCAGGGCGTGCCACGCTCGGTGCTGGCCGAGTACGCCGAGTCGCATCTGTAACCCTCTCCGCCGGGCGGTTCGCCGCCCGGCTTTTTCGCGGGCACGGTTGACGCACCCTCTGCTCAAACCTGACTCACAGGTTTACACTGCGAGTTCCCTTCACAGGAGCAGAGCAGTGCTGACACATCTTGATTCCCAGGGGCGGGCCAACATGGTCGACGTCACTGAAAAGGCCGTGACCGAGCGCGAGGCCACCGCCGAGGCGCGGGTGCGCATGTTGCCGCAGACCTTGCAGATGATCGTCGACGGTGAACACCCCAAGGGCGACGTGTTCGCCGTGGCGCGCATTGCCGGGATCCAGGCGGCGAAGAAGACCAGCGAACTGATCCCGCTGTGCCACCCGCTGATGCTGACCAGCGTCAAGGTCGAACTGAGTGCCGAGGGGCAGGACGCCGTGCGTATCGTCGCCCGCTGCAAGCTGGCCGGGCAGACCGGCGTGGAGATGGAGGCGCTGACTGCAGCCAGCGTGGCTGCGCTGACGATCTATGACATGTGCAAGGCTGTGGATAAAGGTATGGTCATCGAGCAGGTGCGCCTGCTGGAAAAACTCGGCGGCAAGAGTGGCCACTACAAGGTGGAGGCGTGATGAAGGTCAAGGTGATGTACTTCGCCCGTTACCGCGAATTGTTGGGCGTGGATGCCGAGCGGGTGGAGGGTGCGTTCAAGGTGCTCGACGATGTGCGCCAGGCCTTGGTGGCCAAGGGCGGGCAGTATGAAGTGCTGGCCGAGCAGAACCTGATGTGTGCGCGCAACGAAGAACTGTGCAAGCTCGATGAGCCGCTGGAAGAGGGCGATGAAGTGGCGTTCTTCCCGCCGGTGACCGGAGGCTGAACATGGCTGTGCGAGTACAGGAGGGCGCGTTCGACCCGGGAGCCGAGACCAATGCCATGCACGCGGCCAATGTCGGTGTGGGCGCGGTGGTCGGTTTTGTCGGCTACGTGCGGGATTTCAACGATGGCCGCGAGGTGGCGGGGATGTTCCTCGAGCACTATCCGGGCATGACCGAAAAGGCCTTGGCCAAGATCGTGGTGGAGGCAGAGCAGCGCTGGCCGTTGCTCAAGGTGGAGGTGCTGCACCGCATCGGTGCGCTCGAGCCGGGTGAGCCGATCGTGTTCGTCGGCGTGGCCAGTGCCCATCGGCAGGCGGCGTTCGATGCCTGCAACTTCATCATGGACTATCTGAAGACGCGGGCGCCGTTCTGGAAGAAGGAAAATACCCAGGAAGGGGCACGGTGGGTGGAAGGGAGGCAGAGTGACCAGGATGCCGCTGGGCGCTGGTAGATCCTTGTTTGATGGCCGGGGCGGAGCCCCGGTTCGCGGGTGAACCCGCTCCCACAGGTACACCACAGGTTTTGAAAGCTGTGCAGTACCTGTGGGAGCGGGTTTACCCGCGAAGAGGCCGGCATAGGTTAATGGTGCTTGCGCGGCACCGGCTTCAGCAGCTCATCCGGCGGCATTTCACACTTGATCTTGCGCCCCAGCAGCTCTTCGATCGCTGGCAGCTGGTACGAGTCATCCTCACCGGCAAAGCTGATCGACACACCACTGGTGCCAGCACGGCCTGTCCGGCCAATGCGGTGCACGTAGTCGTCCGGGTCTTCCGGCAGGGTGAAGTTGATCACGTGGCTGATGCCATCGATATGAATGCCCCGCCCCGCCACGTCGGTGGCCACCAGCACGGTGATGCGCCCTTCGCGGAAGTTCTCCAGGGTACGGATACGCTTGTGCTGCGGCACGTCACCCGACAACTGCGCGGCATTGATGCCGTCGCGCACCAGTTTTTCCTCGATGCGCCGCACTTCGTCCTTGCGGTTGGCGAACACCATCACCCGTTCCCACTTGTTCTGGGTCACCAGGTTGTACAGCAGCTTGTACTTGTCGCTGCCGGCCACCGCATAGACGTGCTGCTCCACCGTTTCGCTGGCAACGTTCTCCGGCTCGATCTCGACGATGGCCGGGTTGGTGGTCCACTGCTTGGCCAGGTTCATCACGTCGTCGGTGAAGGTGGCGGAGAACAGCAGGGTCTGGCGCTCGCTTTTCGGCGGCGTCTGGCGAATGATCTGGCGCACCTGGGGGATGAAGCCCATGTCGAGCATGCGGTCGGCTTCGTCCAGCACCATCACTTCGACCATGTCCAGGTGCACCTCACCGCGCTGGTTGAAGTCCAGCAGGCGCCCCGGAGTGGCCACCAGGATGTCGCAATGGCGCGCTTCCAGGGCCTTGAGCTGCTTGTCGAAGTCCATTCCGCCGACGAAGCTCATCACGTTCAGGCCGGTGTACTTGGTCAGGGCGATGGCGTCCTTGGCGATCTGCACCACCAGCTCACGGGTGGGCGCGATGATCAGCGCACGTGGCTCGCCCATGTAGCGTTCCTTCGGCGGCGGCGTCTGCTGCAGCTGGGAAATGATCGAGATCAGGAACGCCGCAGTCTTGCCGGTACCGGTCTGGGCCCGGCCGATGGCGTCCTGACCGCGCAGGGTGTAGCCCAGCACCTGTGCCTGGATCGGCGTGCAGTACGGGAAGCCCAGGTCGTGGATGGCATGCATCAGTTCGTTGGACAGCTTGAAGTCGTGGAAGCGGGTCTTGCCTTCCTGTGGCTCGACCACGAAGTCTTCCGGTTTCCACAGGCTGGCCTGCGGCTTGGGCTTGCGCTCGCGACGCGGTTTGTCCTTGGCCGGCTTGTCGGCGGCTGGCGTAACGGCGGCAGGCTGTTCGGCCTGGGGAGTGGGGGTGGCGCGTGGTGCGGCCGGTTTTTCCGCAGGCCGGGCCTCGCTGGTGGGTGCGGGCGCAGGCGGCGTCACGCTGGCAGCAGGAGCGACGGCCTGTGGCGCGGCGTCTCCCTTGCCGAAAATTTTCTTGAGTGCCTTGAGCACGATCGTCTCATCAACTGGTTAAGGAATGTACGCCGGGCAGTGTAATGCAAGATTCAGGCGCGGCGTAGTGGAATAGCCTTACAACTACAGACAGCCCTGGCTTATTGCAATTGCTTGCTCAGCCAGTCGTGGATGTCGCTCAACTCTTCCACCACCACTTCGTGTTCCATCGGGTATTCGTGCCAGCGGGCGGCAACGCCCCAGGTATTGAGGTACTCGAAGGCGGTGCGGCCCATGGAAGGGATCACCACCGGGTCGTGCACACCATGCAGGCACAGGGCCGGGGTGCGTTGCTGGCAGGCGCTCAACTGATGCTGGTCGTTGAAGGTGGGGGCGTAGGTGGACAAGGCGATCACGCCACCCAGCGCTTCTTGCCACTTTATATAGGCAGTGTGCAGAACCACCGCGCCACCCTGGGAGAAGCCAGCCAGGAAAATCCGCGACAGGCTGATGCCTTTGGCCTGCTCGGCCTTGATCAGGCTAATGACCTGTTCGGCCGATTTCTCCAGCTGCGCCTCGTCGATGGCGCGGGCCGGGGTCATGGCCTTGATGTCGTACCAGCTGGGCATGGCGTAGCCGCCGTTGATGGTTACCGGGCGGGTGGGAGCCTGGGGCATGACGAAACGGGTGCTGAGCAGGCGTTCCTGCATGAATTCGGCCACTGGTAGGAAGTCGTAACGGTCGGCACCCAGGCCGTGCAACCAGATCACACAGGCGTCTGCGGTTTTCTGCGGTTCGAGAATCAGTGGGTTGGTCATGACTGCTCCGAAAGTGTGCGGGTCTTGTTATGGCGTGCGTGAAAAGAAGGCGCTGGAAATGATTGTCGGAAAAAGAATGTCGCAACGATACAACTTTCCCTACTTGACGAGCGCTTAAACGCTACAGCCGCAAATTTTGGTACGCGCTTTGCAATTCACCCAATGATGCAAAGGGCAGGCCGTGACGGTAACACCCTTTGCACGCGAAGGCTGTCACAGAACAGTCCATTGCGCCATTGACCCAATAACAAGCCAATACGGGTCGGATACGCCTCAAAAGGGTGCGGTGCAATTCCGGCTCGATACAACAAGAGCGATTTGGAGGTTGTGAATGAAGATGTTGAAAACCACCCTGGCAGTCCTGACCGCTGCCGCCGCGCTGGGCGCCGTGAGCAACGCCCAGGCCGGCGCCACCCTGGATGCGGTAAAGAAGAAGGGCTTCGTCCAGTGTGGCGTGAGCGACGGTCTTCCAGGCTTCTCGGTACCTGATGCGCAGGGCAAGATCGTTGGTATCGACGCCGACGTGTGCCGCGCCGTAGCCGCCGCTGTATTCGGCGACGCGACCAAGGTCAAGTTCAGCCAGCTCAACGCCAAGGAACGCTTCACCGCGCTGCAGTCGGGCGAAGTCGACGTACTGTCGCGCAACACCACCTGGACCAGCTCGCGTGATGCCGGCATGGGCCTGGTGTTCGCCGGTGTTACCTACTATGACGGCGTCGGCTTCCTGGTCAACAAGAAACTCGGTGTTTCCAGCGCCAAGGAGCTTGATGGCGCGACCATCTGCATCCAGGCCGGTACCACCACCGAGCTGAATGTGTCGGACTTCTTCCGCGCCAATGGTCTGAAGTACACGCCGATCACTTTCGATACCTCCGACGAAAGCGCCAAGTCGCTGGAGTCCGGCCGTTGCGACGTGCTGACCTCGGACAAGTCGCAGCTGTTCGCCCAACGCTCCAAACTGGCCGCGCCGACCGAATACGTGGTACTGCCGGAAACCATCTCCAAGGAGCCGCTGGGCCCGGTGGTGCGCAAAGGCGATGAGGAGTGGTTCAGCATCGTCAAGTGGACCCTGTTCGCCATGCTCAACGCCGAAGAGGCAGGCATCACCTCGAAGAACGTCGAGGCCGAGGCCAAAGGCACCAAGAACCCGGACGTCGCTCGCCTGCTGGGTGCGGACGGCGAGTATGGCAAGGACCTCAAGCTGCCCAAGGACTGGGTAGTGCAGATCGTCAAGCAAGTCGGCAACTATGGCGAAGTGTTCGAGAAGAACCTGGGCCAGGGCACCGACCTGAAGATCGACCGTGGCATGAACGCCCTGTGGAACAACGGCGGCATCCAGTACGCGCCACCTGTGCGCTGATGGCTGCACCCTGCGGCGGCATCCCGCCGCCGCAGGCTGTTCGGAACCCTACTTTCCGGGGCACTTCATGCAAAATCGAATCGGCGCACAAAAGGGTTTATCCCTGAGCGATCCACGTGTGCGCGCGTGGCTGTTCCAGATTCTCACGATAGTCTTCGTGGTCGGTCTGGGCTGGTATCTGTTCCACAACACGCAAACCAACCTGCAACACCGGGGTATCACCTCGGGCTTCGACTTTCTCGACCGCAGTGCCGGCTTCGGCATCGCCCAGCACCTGATCCCCTACGTGGAATCAGACAGCTATGCGCGGGTGTTCGTCATCGGCCTGCTCAACACCTTGCTGGTGACGTTCATCGGCGTGGTGCTGGCGACCATCCTTGGCTTCATCATCGGTGTGGCGCGGTTGTCGCCGAACTGGATGATCAACAAGCTGGCGACCGTGTATGTGGAAACCTTCCGCAACATCCCGCCGTTGTTGCAGATCCTGTTCTGGTACTTCGCCGTGTTCCTGACCCTGCCGGGACCGCGGGGCAGCATCAATATCGACGACACCTTCTTCATCAGCAACCGTGGCCTGAACATGCCCGGCGCGTCCATGGCCGAAGGCTTCTGGCCGTTCGTCGTGGCCCTGGTCCTGGCGCTGCTGGCCATCGTGGTGATGGTGCGTTATGCCAACAAGCGCTTCGACGAGACGGGTGAACCATTCCACAAGTTCTGGGTGGGGCTGGCGCTGTTCATCGCCATCCCAGGCGTTTGCGCACTGCTGTTCGGCAGCCCGGTGCACTGGGAAGTGCCGCAATTGAAAGGATTCAACTTCGTCGGTGGCTGGGTACTGATCCCCGAGCTGCTGGCGCTGACCCTGGCGTTGACCATCTACACCGCTGCGTTCATCGCCGAGATCGTGCGCTCCGGTATCCGTTCGGTCAGCCATGGCCAGACCGAGGCCGCGCGTTCGCTGGGCCTGCGCGAGGGGCCGACCCTGCGCAAGGTGATCATCCCCCAGGCACTGCGGGTGATCATTCCGCCGCTGACCAGCCAGTACCTGAACCTGGCGAAGAACTCGTCGCTGGCGGCCGGTATCGGCTATCCGGAGATGGTCTCGCTGTTCGCCGGTACCGTGCTCAACCAGACCGGCCAGGCCATCGAGGTGATCGCCATCACCATGAGTGTCTATCTCGCCATCAGCATCAGTATTTCGCTGCTGATGAACTGGTACAACAAGCGCATTGCGCTGATCGAGCGGTGAGGATACGCCCGTGAATGCCCATGTTTTCAAACCCGACATGCCGCCACCGGTGAAAACCGTCGGCGTGCTCGCATGGATGCGTGCCAATCTGTTCTCCAGCTGGCTCAATACGCTGCTGACCCTGTTTGCCATCTACCTGGTTTGGCTGATCGTGCCGCCGCTGCTGCAGTGGGCGTTGCTTGATGCCAACTGGGTCGGCACCACCCGCGCCGACTGCACCAAGGAGGGCGCCTGCTGGGTGTTCGTGCAGCAGCGTTTCGGCCAGTTCATGTACGGCTACTACCCGGCCGAGTTGCGCTGGCGCGTGGACCTGACCGTGTGGCTTGCCGTGCTTGGCGCCGCCCCGCTGTTCATCAAACGCTTCCCACGCAAGGCCTTCTACGGCCTTGGCTTCCTGGTGGTGTACCCGCTGCTGGCCTACACCCTGCTGCACGGGGGCATGCTGGGCCTGGAAAGCGTACCTACCAGCCAGTGGGGCGGGCTGATGCTGACCCTGGTGATTGCCACCGTGGGCATTGTCGGCGCATTGCCGCTGGGAATCCTGCTGGCCCTGGGGCGGCGCTCGAAAATGCCTGCGGTGAAGGTGGTGTGCGTGACCTTCATCGAGTTCTGGCGCGGCGTGCCGCTGATCACCGTGCTGTTCATGTCATCGGTGATGCTGCCGTTGTTCCTGCCTGAGGGCATGAGCTTCGACAAGCTGCTGCGGGCGATGATCGGCGTGATCCTGTTCCAGTCGGCGTATATCGCCGAGGTGGTGCGTGGCGGCCTCCAGGCCATCCCCAAGGGCCAGTACGAAGCTGCCGCGGCCATGGGCCTTGGCTACTGGCGGGCGATGGGCCTGGTGATTCTGCCGCAGGCGCTCAAGCTGGTAATTCCCGGCATCGTCAACACCTTCATTGCCCTGTTCAAGGACACCAGCCTGGTGATCATCATCGGCCTGTTCGACCTGCTGAACAGCGTCAAGCAAGCTGCTGCCGACCCGGCCTGGCTGGGTATGGCTACCGAGGGCTACGTGTTCGCCGCCCTGGTGTTCTGGATTTTCTGTTTCGGTATGTCCCGCTACTCCATGCATCTGGAGCGCAAGCTGGACACTGGCCACAAGCGTTAGGAGTTTCGAAATGAGTGAAGCGATCAAGCAGCCTGCCGGCCCCGAAGGCATCATCCAGATGCAGGGCGTGAACAAGTGGTACGGCCAGTTCCATGTGCTCAAGGACATCAACCTGAACGTGCGCCAGGGCGAGCGCATCGTGCTGTGCGGGCCGTCCGGCTCTGGCAAGTCCACCACCATCCGTTGCCTCAACCGCCTTGAAGAGCACCAGCAGGGGCGCATCGTGGTCGATGGTGTGGAGCTGACCAACGACCTCAAGCAGATCGAGGCCATCCGCCGCGAAGTGGGCATGGTGTTCCAGCACTTCAACCTGTTCCCGCACCTGAGCATCCTGGAAAACTGCACCCTGGCGCCGATGTGGGTGCGCAAGATGCCGCGGCGCAAGGCCGAGGAAATCGCCATGCACTACCTGGAGCGGGTGCGTATTCCGGAGCAGGCGCACAAGTACCCGGGGCAGTTGTCCGGTGGTCAGCAGCAGCGTGTGGCGATTGCCCGCGCGTTGTGCATGAAACCGAAGATCATGCTGTTCGACGAACCGACCTCGGCGCTGGACCCGGAAATGGTCAAGGAAGTGCTCGATACCATGGTGGGCCTGGCCGAGGATGGCATGACCATGCTCTGCGTGACCCACGAGATGGGCTTTGCCCGGACCGTGGCGAACCGGGTGATCTTCATGGACAAGGGCGAGATCGTCGAGCAGGCGGCGCCGGATGACTTCTTCGACCGGCCACGCAGTGACCGGACCAAGTTGTTCCTGAGCCAGATCCTGCATTGATGCAAAAGGGGCCGCTGAAGCGGCCCACCGCCGACAAACCATCCCCCACAGTACCCACACTCCCCACGCTCCTTGTGCAGTACCTGTGGGAGCTGGCTTGCCGGCGGTGGGCTGCAAAGCAGCCCCAGATCGAAGCCTTACTTCTCTTCCTTGGCGACTGCTGGCGCCGGTGGTGGCCGCAGGCCCACCTCGGCGATCAGCTTCAACTGCTGCCCATTGCGCATCACCTCGATGGTAATCTTCTCGTTGGGCTTGATCCGCGCCACCTGGTTCATCGACTTGCGCCCGTCACCGGCCGGCTCGCCGTTGATGCTCAGGATCACGTCACCCAGCTGCAGCCCGGCCTTTGCCGCCGGCCCTTCGCGGAAGATGCCCGCCACCACGATGCCCGGGCGGTCCTTCATGCCGAACGATTCGGCCAGTTCCTGGCTCAGTGGCTGTACTTCGATGCCCAGCCAGCCACGGATCACCTGGCCGTGCTCGATGATCGACTTCATCACCTCCAGTGCCAGTTTCACCGGGATGGCGAAGCCGATACCTTGCGAACCGCCGGACTTGGAGAAGATCGCCGTGTTGATGCCGATCAGGTTGCCGTTGGCATCTACAAGCGCACCGCCGGAGTTACCCGGGTTGATCGCCGCGTCGGTCTGGATGAAATCTTCGTAGTTGTTCAGGCCCAGCTGGTTGCGGCCAGTGGCGCTGATGATGCCCATGGTCACGGTCTGGCCGACCCCGAACGGGTTGCCGATGGCCAGCGACACGTCGCCGATGTGAATGTTATCGGAGCGGCCGATGGTGATTGCCGGCAGGCTCTTCAGGTCTATCTTCAGCACCGCCAGGTCGGTTTCCGGGTCGCTGCCGATGACTCGGGCCAATGTCTCGCGGCCATCCTTCAGGGCCACGACGATCTGGTCGGCGCCGCTGGTGACATGGTTGTTGGTCAGCAGGTAGCCTTCGGGGCTCATGATCACCGCCGAGCCCAGGCTCGACTCCCAGCGGCGCTGCTTGGGCAGGTTGTCGCCGAAGAAACGGCGGAACTGCGGGTCTTCGAACAGCGGGTGGGCGCTCTTGTTCACCACCTTGGTGGTGTACAGGTTGACCACCGCCGGGGCGGCCAGGGTCACGGCGTCGGCGTAGGATACCGGGCCCTGCATGATCCGCGTGGTCTGCGGTGCCTGCTGCAGGTTGACGTCCTGGCTGGGCAGGCCTACCCACTCCGGGAAGCGCTGGATGATCAGCATGGCGATCAGTACGCCGGTAAGCAGGGGCCAGCCAAAATAACGCAAAGCCTTGAACATGAATGAATCCTGGAAATAGCCGGGGACGATGACCGTGCGGTGGGCATGAGCGCGCGCGATCATACACCGGTTCCCCCAGTGCCGGCGACGGCCCATAATGGCCGGCATTATACGGGCGTTGCATGGGCGTTGTGCCCGAGAAAAACGCAGATTTCGAGGAGATTTTCATGGCCGTCGCTCTGAACACCCTGGTCGAGGAAGCCGAGCGTTACCTGGGCAGCGCGAAGATCCAGGATTATTGCCCCAACGGCCTGCAGGTCGAAGGCCGGCCGCAGGTCAGCCGCATCGTCAGCGGCGTTACTGCCAGCCAGGCGTTGCTGGATGCGGCAGTCGAAGCCGAGGCCGACCTGGTGCTGGTGCACCATGGCTACTTCTGGAAGGGAGAGAACCCTTGCGTCACCGGCATCCGGCAGCGCCGGCTGAAAACCCTGTTGAACAACGACATCAGTCTGCTGGCGTTCCACCTGCCGCTGGACGTGCACCCGGAGGTGGGCAACAACGTGCAACTGGCGCGGCAGCTGGACATCACCGTCGAAGGGCCGCTGGACCCGGAGAACCCCAAGGTGGTCGGCCTGGTCGGCTCGCTGGCCGAGCCGATGACTGCGCTCGACTTCGCCCGGCGAGTGCGGGAGGTTCTGGGGCGTGAGCCTTTGCTGGTAGAGGGTGAGCAGATGATCCGGCGGGTCGGCTGGTGTACCGGGGGCGGGCAGGGCTACATCGACACGGCGATTGCGGCCGGGGTGGACCTGTACCTGACCGGCGAGGCGTCGGAACAGACCTACCATAGCGCCCGCGAGAATGGCGTCAGCTTCATTGCCGCCGGGCACCATGCCACCGAGCGGTATGGGGTGCAGGCGCTGGGTGATTACCTGGCGCGGCGCTTTGCCGTGGAGCACCTGTTCATCGATTGCCCGAACCCGATCTGACATCGGCGTCACCTTCTTCGCGGGCGCGGGGGGAGTCGCCCAAAACAGGGGTTCCCTCCCGGGAAGAGGGGGTAGACTA
>NZ_JBKGFP010000021.1:0-49539 GCF_046557535.1 Pseudomonas sp. S1(2024) | reverse complement strand
TGGTAGTCCCCCCCCCCAAAAGGGGTGGGGTGGGACGTGGGGGGGGGGGGGCGTGCCCGCGAAGGGCCGCAGAGCGGCCCCTATTCCAGCCCAAACCCCCAGTCATATCGTTAGACTTTTTCGATCTAGCCGGCCTCCTAAATAGAAGCAGCCGCTGTGATAAAGTGGCTCGCTCGAACACGGCCCGCAGGCCGTCCATAAGATCGTTTTTCGTGAGTAGCCATGGTCGACAAACTGACGCACTTGAAACAGCTGGAGGCGGAGAGCATCCACATCATCCGCGAGGTGGCCGCCGAGTTCGACAACCCGGTGATGCTGTACTCGATCGGCAAGGATTCCGCCGTGATGCTGCACCTGGCGCGCAAGGCCTTTTTCCCAGGCAAGTTGCCGTTCCCGGTGATGCACGTCGACACCCAGTGGAAATTCCAGGAGATGTACAGCTTCCGCGACAAGATGGTCGAGGAAATGGGCCTGGAGCTGATCACCCACGTCAACCCCGAGGGTGTGGCGCAGGGCATCAACCCGTTCACCCATGGCAGCTCCAAGCACACCGACATCATGAAGACCCAGGGCCTGAAGCAGGCGCTGGACAAGCATGGTTTCGATGCCGCCTTCGGTGGTGCTCGCCGCGACGAAGAGAAGTCGCGGGCCAAAGAGCGCGTTTACTCGTTCCGTGACAGCAAGCACCGCTGGGACCCGAAGAACCAGCGCCCGGAACTGTGGAACGTGTACAACGGCAAGGTCAACAAGGGCGAGTCGATCCGCGTCTTCCCGCTGTCGAACTGGACCGAGCTGGACATCTGGCAGTACATCTACCTCGAAGGCATCCCGATCGTGCCGCTGTACTTCGCCGCCGAGCGTGAAGTCATCGAGAAGAACGGCACCCTGATCATGATCGACGACGAGCGCATCCTCGAACATCTCACCGATGAAGAGAAAGCGCGCATCGTCAAGAAAAAGGTGCGTTTCCGTACCCTTGGCTGCTACCCGCTCACGGGCGCTGTCGAGTCGGAAGCCGAGACGCTCACCGACATCATTCAGGAAATGCTCCTGACGCGCACTTCCGAGCGCCAGGGCCGAGTCATCGACCACGATGGCGCCGGTTCCATGGAAGACAAGAAACGTCAGGGCTACTTCTAATTTTCAGGGTTACTCCATGTCGCACCAATCCGATTTGATCAGCGAAGACATCCTCGCTTATCTGGCTCAGCACGAGCGCAAAGAACTGCTGCGTTTTCTCACCTGCGGCAACGTGGATGACGGCAAGAGCACCCTGATCGGGCGCCTGCTGCACGACTCGAAGATGATCTACGAGGACCACCTCGAGGCTATCACCCGCGATTCGAAAAAGGTCGGCACCACCGGCGAGGAAGTCGACCTGGCGCTGCTGGTCGACGGTCTGCAGGCCGAGCGCGAGCAGGGCATCACCATCGATGTCGCCTACCGCTATTTCTCCACCGCCAAGCGCAAGTTCATCATTGCCGACACCCCGGGCCACGAGCAGTACACCCGCAACATGGCTACCGGCGCGTCCACCTGCGACCTGGCGATCATCCTGGTCGATGCCCGCTACGGCGTGCAGACCCAGACCCGCCGCCACAGCTACATTGCCTCGCTGCTGGGCATCAAGCACATCGTGGTCGCGGTCAACAAGATGGACCTCAAGGGCTTCGATCAGGGCGTTTTCGAATCGATCAAGGCCGACTACCTGAAGTTCGCCGAAGCCATCAACCTGGTGCCGAGCAGCCTGCACTTCGTGCCGATGTCGGCGCTCAAGGGCGACAACGTGGTCAACCACAGCGAGCGTTCGCCGTGGTATGCCGGCCCGACGCTGATGGAAATCCTCGAAACCGTCGAAGTGTCGGCCGACCGCAACTTCACCGACCTGCGCTTCCCGGTGCAGTATGTCAACCGCCCGAACCTGAACTTCCGCGGTTTCGCCGGCACCATCGCCAGCGGCGTGGTGCACAAGGGCGATGAAATCGTCGTGCTGCCGTCGGGCAAGAGCAGCCGCGTCAAGTCCATCGTCACCTACGAAGGCGAGCTGGAAAACGCAGGCCCTGGCCAGGCCGTGACCCTGACCATGGAAGACGAGATCGACATCTCCCGTGGCGACCTGCTGGTGCATGCCGACAACGTCCCGCCGGTCACCGACCAGTTCGACGCCATGCTGGTGTGGATGGCCGAGGAGCCGATGCTCCCGGGCAAGAAATACGACATCAAGCGCGCCACCAGCTACGTGCCGGGCTCGATTGCCAGCATCACCCACAAGGTCGATGTGAACACCCTGGAGCAGGGCGCTGCCAGCGCGTTGCAACTGAACGAGATCGGCCGCGTCAAGGTGTCCCTGGACGCCTCGATTGCCCTGGACGGTTACGAAAGCAACCGCACCACCGGTGCGTTCATCGTCATCGACCGGCTGACCAACGGCACGGTCGGCGCCGGCATGATCATCGCTCCGCCAGTCCTGCCGCACGGCAGCACCGGCCATCATGGCAAGCTGTGCCATGTGGCCACCGAAGAGCGCGCCCTGCGCTTCGGCCAGCAGCCTGCCACCGTGCTGTTCAGTGGCCTGTCCGGCGCTGGCAAGAGCACCCTGGCCTACGCCGTGGAGCGCAAGCTGTTCGACATGGGCCGTGCAGTGTACGTGCTCGACGGCCAGAACCTGCGCCATGACCTGAACAAGGGCTTGCCGCAGGACCGTGCCGGCCGCACCGAGAACTGGCGCCGCGCCGCCCATGTGGCGCGCCAGTTCAACGAAGCCGGTCTGCTGACTCTGGCCGCGTTCGTGGCCCCGGATGCAGAAGGCCGCGAACAGGCCAAGGCATTGATCGGCAAGGAGCGCCTGGTGACCGTTTACGTCCAGGCCTCGCCGCTGGCCTGCCGTGAGCGTGACCCGCAAGGCTTGTACGCTGCTGGTGGCGACAACATCCCGGGCGAAAGCTTCCCGTACGATGTGCCGCTGGATGCCGACCTTGTGATCGATACCCAGGCCACGAGCGTGGATGAGGGCGTGAAGCAGGTGCTGGACGTGCTGCGTCAGCGTGGCGCGATCTAAGCGCCAGGCTGCCTGCAAGAAAAACCCCGCTTCGGCGGGTTTTTTTATCCTGCTATTTATAGCCGCCAAAGCCAGCGGCCTTGAGATACTGGTCGGTAAATAGGCGACCGTTGCGGCCATTGCCCAAAACGCGCTTGGCGCAGCCTTCCTGTGGATGTTTGGAAATTTTTACTGAGTTGCGCTTTGGTGGTACACCCCGCGTGAGCGGGGTGTCGAATTCATTCTGGTTTGAATCCTGGCTTGCCGTTGGCTGCACGCCACTCTTTTATTATGCGTAGAATTTCTTCAGGCGTGTCAAGGCCGTCTGCTTCAGGCCAATAAATTAGGTCTGACCCGTTGGGGTGTTCGCTCAGAGTCTTGAATGCCATGATTTGTGCATCAAGTTCTTGATCGCTTATGTTGTCTGGTGGGTTGATTATTGATTTGATGAAATTCAAGAAGTCAAGTTCTGTATATTCGGAGATCGTGGCTTTTTGAGTCATTCGGAGGCCCCATAGTGAATGGCATGATGCGCCGCTGGTGTAACTACTCTTAAGTTGTCTACGTCGTATACAGCCCCGCTCTCGGAAATTGGAATCACGTGGTGGAGTATGAAGGTTGCGTGACCTTTGTGGTGATCTTTGTCACGCGCTCTGGGCGCGCGCCCTTTGGCGATGAGACTCTTGTTTGCATCATTGAATTGGCTAGAAAGCTCTGGGGTATCGGATAACGCCTTCCAGAATGCGGTTCTGAACTCATCGAAGTCTCGAAACTCTCTTCCCCTCAGCGCATTTGCAATTTGTGTCGGGATTTTTGCTCCGGCCCCTCTGGTTATGTCCCCAAGCCAGATGCCATCGATCTCCGCCCCTGAGCCCATGACAATACCTGGCTCATATCGCGGACTCTTGAACACCACCAGAATAGGCGGTAATCCCGAGTCCATGGGGAAGGTAATGATCAGCCGTTCCTGATCCAGCAGATCAAGCGCGGGGTAGCCTTCCTGTTCGTTATTCACAGGGTTCAGGCTGCTACCGGCATAGACGATGGTGCCTGGGGGTAGTTGCGGAAGGCTGGTGGAACTTCCTTGCTCACCACCCGGAGCACTGGCAGGTGTCCACGTCAGAATCCGCTGAGGATTGTCCAGCGCCAGGCTGTACACCTGCCGTTCCGTGTCGAACGTTGCTGCACGAACCGCTACCGGTTTGCCGCCTGGCACCACATACAGGTCTAGGGTGTCTTCGCTTTCGGCCCCTGCCATGAGATACGGTAAGTCGATACTGGTGGATGTTGCGGCCAGCGCGGCAATGTCTGGCCCGTCAGGCGGTACCAGGCTGGATAGTGGGGTGCTAATGAGGTAGTGGCGTTCGCTGTTGCCCAGTGTCGATGGCCAGGCCATTGCGAGGGTGCCAACGGAAAGCGAGCGAAGAGAAACAGCAACCAGACGACTGATCGCCGAAGTTATTGCTTTGCTCAATGCTGTGTACGATGTTTCGGCAATTGCAAAGGTTGCAGCGCCGATGGGGATTACGGCTGGCGCTGATCCTGCAAACTGCGCCTGGTGGTTATAGCACACGCGCTGGCGTATAGCCTCCTGCCATTGTTGCTCGGCTTCGGCCTGCTGGCGCGCAGCTTCTTCTTGTGCGGCGAGTTGCCCTTGCAGGCTCTCTACCTCAACGGCGCGCTGCACCAGGTTTTGCGTGGCACTTGTGTAGACACCCAGAAACCGGATCGATTCGGTCAGAGCAAGCGCCTGGTGATACTCCTTCCAGCGTGGACCGGCACGCCGTAACCGCTGCTCATCCACGAGGTGCAGAAGCCCTTCGAGTTGCGGCTTTGACAGAGGGCCGTTGATTTGAGGGTTTTGGTCCGGGTATGACGGGATTTGCGATTGTTTGCCCTGGATCAGGGCAACAGCAGTGGCTAGATAAGCACTGAGTGCCTGAACGAGCGAGAGTGCGTCGTCAATGACTGTCTGCCCCAACTCGTGCTGAATAACACTGGGCAAGCAGTTGAAATGAATTTGCCGCTCTGCATGGATTTGCGCTGTTCTTCGGGCAATGGCCTGCGACAAGTCCATTGGCCGATGACTCAGCTCATCCTGATCCACTTGTGTTGCCAGGCTTTCCAGGTCATCTGCCAGTGCCTGAATCTTGAGTGCTTCAAGATGCAGGCGATAGGCGCCATCCCATGAACTGTGCAGTTTGGCGCCCCATTCTGCCCCCAGTTCTTCACCCGTTGTTGCGGCGAAAAAGCCCGGGTCGAGAAATCGGCTCATCATTGAATCACCGCGTTTATAGAACGCGGGTGCACCGAAATAACTGTTGGCGTCGGGCAGGATCTGTAGATAAAGATCACGCATCTGATTGATGCGTGTGGTGAGAATGACCTGCTCGGCTGATGCCGCTGTCAGAGGGGCGCCTGCCTGGCTCGCTTCCGCTTTTATTTGGGACTTCAATGCTGCAATTGTGCTTGGCAGCTGGTTCGTCTCTTGACGGTATTTTTCCAAATAATCTTTTTCAACGATATGGTATTCCTCTGCGAACACCTTTCGAGTGGAAATTACGCGTGCAATATCGCTTTTGGTTGGACTGGTCCCGCGAGGATACCCGTCGCTAAGCCCCCAGCCACCTCCCCCCGGCCCACCACCACCGCCAATATAATGCAGCTCAATGCCCGTTGGTGGCTGCGCACTGATGTATAGCGCTTCATCGAGATAATATGCGTTGTCTTTAGCCATGTAGGTTCTCCTGATCGCTACATGGGCTAGCTTTCCGTAAATGTAACTCGCTGTATGTCGGCTGCGGTTCGGTAATCAGTAGGACCGTTCCTGGCGTGCTGAAAGACCTGTCCTAGATATGTTTTTCCGACACCGGTATCACCCGTTTTTCCTTCACCGCTTTGTACGAAAAACTCGAATAGATCTCCTTCACCCCCGGTAACCGCTGCAGCACTTCCCGGGTGAACTCGCCAAACGACTCCAAATCCCGCGCCAGGATCTCCAGCAAGAAGTCATAGCGCCCGGAGATGTTGTGGCAGGCGACAATCTCGGGAATTTCCATCAGCCGCTGTTCGAATGCCAGTGCCATGTCCTTGGTGTGCGAGTCCATCATGATGCTGACGAACGCGGTGACGCCAAACCCCAGTGACTTGGGCGAGAGGATGGCCTGGTAGCCGGTGATGTAGCCGTTGTCCTCCAGCAACTTGACCCGCCGCCAGCATGGCGAGGTGGTTAGCGCTACCTGGTCGGCAAGTTCGGCAACGGTGAGGCGGGCATTGTCCTGCAGGGCAGCGAGCAGGGCGCGGTCGGTGCGGTCGAGGCTTGAAGGCATGTTTTGCCCTCCTGGTCCGGTAATTATTATTTTTGTTCCAACAAGCACGCGTATGCGTGGGCCATTTTGGAAAAAATCGGGCAGCTCGGTGGCATAAGCTTATAGCAAACCACAAGAGGCTGTTGCCATGCGCGACTCCCATAACAACACCGGTTTTTCCACGCGGGCCATTCACCATGGCTACGATCCGCTTTCCCACGGTGGCGCCCTGGTGCCGCCGGTGTACCAGACCGCTACCTATGCCTTCCCCACAGTCGAATACGGTGCTGCTTGCTTCGCCGGGGAGGAGCCGGGGCATTTCTACAGCCGCATTTCCAACCCTACCTTGGCTCTGCTGGAGCAGCGCATGGCCTCGCTGGAGGGCGGCGAGGCGGGGCTGGCATTGGCGTCGGGCATGGGGGCCATCACCTCGACGATCTGGACCCTGTTGCGCCCTGGTGATGAGCTGATCGTCGGGCGCACATTGTACGGCTGCACTTTTGCTTTCCTGCACCATGGCATTGGCGAATTCGGCGTGAAAATCCGCCATGTCGACCTGAACGATGCCAAGGCCCTGAAAGCGGCGATCAACAGCAAGACGCGGATGATCTACTTCGAAACGCCGGCCAACCCCAACATGCAGCTGGTGGATATCGCCGCGGTGGCCGAGGCGGTGCGCGGGCATGATGTGCATGTCGTGGTCGACAACACCTACTGCACGCCCTACCTGCAGCGGCCGCTGGAGCTGGGAGCGGACCTGGTGGTGCATTCGGCGACCAAGTACCTGAGTGGCCACGGCGATATCACTGCCGGTCTGGTGGTGGGGCGCAAGGCGCTGGTCGACCGCATTCGCCTGGAAGGGCTGAAGGACATGACCGGGGCGGTGCTGTCACCCCACGATGCGGCGCTGCTGATGCGCGGTATCAAGACCTTGGCCCTGCGCATGGACCGACATTGCGCCAATGCCCAGCAGGTGGCGGAGTTTCTGGCTCGGCAGCCGCAGGTGGAGCTGATTCACTACCCAGGTTTGCCGTCGTTTGCCCAGTACGAGCTGGCGCAGCGGCAGATGCGTTTGCCGGGCGGGATGATCGCCTTCGAGCTCAAGGGGGGGATCGAGGCCGGGCGCAGATTCATGAATGCCCTGCAACTGTTTGCGCGGGCGGTGAGCCTGGGCGATGCCGAGTCGCTGGCGCAGCATCCGGCGAGCATGACGCACTCCAGCTATACCGCGAAGGAGCGGGCGCATCACGGGATATCGGAGGGGCTGGTGCGCCTGTCGGTGGGGCTGGAGGACGTGGAGGACCTGCTGGCGGATGTCGAGCAGGCATTGCAGGCCTGCAGCTAGGTTGCCTGGGCCGACCTCTTCGCGGGTAAACCCGCTCCTACAGGTCAGGCGCAGTATTTGAAACCTGCGCCGCCCCTGTGGGAGCGGGTTCACCCGCGAAGAGGCCACCGCGAAGAGGCCAGTGAATCCAGCCCATGAAAAAGGCCTCTTGCGAGGCCTTTGTCATTTTCTGCAGATCAGCGCTTGAGCCCGTAGCTCTCGTCGAGCATGCCCGGCGAGTTCGGTGCTTTCGGCGCGTAGTCGCGTGGCACTTCGGCGTCCTTCGGCGGGGTCAAACGGTCGCGTGGGCCTTGCGCTGCCTCGGAGTGCAGGGCTGCCAGCAAGCGTTGGCGAGTGACGTCGTCCAGGGCCAGGCTGTTGGCGCCTTCGGCCAGGTGGTCCTGCACGTCCTGATAGCTTTGGGTCAGTTTCTTGACCAGCACGGCCGTGCTGTTGAAATGAGTAACCACTTCGTTCTGATAGCTGTCGAAGCGCTTCTGGATATCATCCAGTTGACGCTGGGTGCTGCTCGGCGCGGCATTGGGCAGCAGGCGAGCGACGACGAACCCAACCACCACGCCGATGACCAGGGCCAGGGTCGGCAACAACCAAACAAGGAGCGAGAGTTCCACGAGTCCTTCCTCTATAAACGGCTTTGCTTTACGTTAACGGCTCAGACCTGCGCTGTATACCGCGAGCGATCGCAAATCAGAACAGAATTCCTCATCTAGACGAATCGACCCCTTCCGAGGTCACGGAGTAGTGCCTTGCTTGTCCGCGAAACCCCCTTGTTCATCGATGGCCCCAGCGGCCAGCTGGAAGCCTTGTACCTGGACGTGGCCAATGCACGTGGCGCGGTGCTGATCTGCCACCCCAACCCGGTCCAGGGCGGCACCATGCTCAACAAGGTGGTCTCGACCTTGCAACGCACCGCCCGTGACGCCGGCTACGTGACCTTGCGGTTCAACTACCGTGGCGTCGGGCAGAGCGCAGGCACCCATGACATGGGCGCTGGCGAGGTGGCTGATGCCGAAGCCGCTGCGGCCTGGCTGCGCGAAAAGCACCTGGGCCTGCCGCTGGTGCTGATGGGTTTCTCGTTCGGCGGCTTCGTCGCCACCAGCCTGGCCGGCCGCCTGGAAGCTGCCGGAGTAGAGCTGCAACAGCTGTTCATGATCGCCCCGGCGGTCATGCGCCTGACGGCGGATTTCCCGCTGCCGCAGCGCTGCCCGATCACCGTGGTGCAGCCGGACGCCGACGAAGTCGTCGCGCCGCAGCTGGTTTACGATTGGTCCGACAGCCTGTCGCGCCCCCATGAGCTGCTGAAAGTGGCAGAATGCGGACACTTCTTCCATGGCAAGCTGACCGATCTGAAGGATCTGCTGCTGCCGCGCCTTTCGAACTGAGCCAAGCCTGAATAAGCGAACACCCATGACCACGCGCATTCTCACCGGTATCACCACCACCGGCACTCCGCACCTGGGCAACTACGCCGGCGCCATCCGCCCGGCGATCCGTGCCAGCCAGCAGCCCGGTGTCGACTCGTTCTACTTCCTGGCCGACTACCACGCCCTGATCAAGTGCGACGACCCGCTGCGCATCCAGCGTTCGCGCCTGGAAATCGCCGCCACCTGGCTGGCCGGTGGCCTCGACCCGGACAAGGTGACCTTCTACCGCCAGTCCGATATCCCGGAAATCCCCGAGCTGACCTGGCTGCTGACCTGCGTCAGCGCCAAGGGCCTGCTCAACCGTGCACACGCCTACAAGGCCTCGGTGGACAAGAACCTGGAAAATGGCGAAGACCCGGATGCCGGCGTGACCATGGGCCTGTACAGCTACCCGGTGCTGATGGCTGCGGACATCCTGATGTTCAATGCCAACAAGGTGCCGGTCGGTCGTGACCAGATCCAGCACGTGGAAATGGCCCGCGACATCGGTCAGCGCTTCAACCACCTGTTCGGCCAGGGCAAGGACTTCTTCGCCCTGCCGGAAGCGGTGATCGAGGAGAGCGTCGCGACCCTGCCGGGCCTGGACGGGCGCAAGATGTCCAAGAGCTATGACAACACCATCCCGCTATTCACCAGCGCCAAGGAGATGAAAGACGCCATCTCGCGCATCGTCACCGACTCGCGTGCGCCTGGCGAGGCGAAAGACCCGGACAACGCTCACCTGTTCACCCTGTTCCAGGCCTTCTCGACGCCGGCGCAGTGCGCCGAGTTCCGTGAAGAGCTGCTGCAGGGCCTGGGCTGGGGCGAGGCCAAGCAGCGGCTGTTCCAGCTGCTGGACGGCCAGCTGGCCGAGAAGCGCGAGTACTACCACCAGCTGATCGCCCGCCCGGCGGACCTGGAAGACATCCTGCTGGCCGGCGCTGCCAAGGCTCGCAAGATCGCCACGCCATTCCTCGAGCAGCTGCGCGAGGCCGTTGGCCTGCGTTCGTTCCGTAGCAGCGTGCAGGCCAGCACCGAAGTGAAGAAGAAGGCCGCCAAGAGTGCGCGTTTCGTCAGCTTCCGCGATGAAGACGGCAGCTTCCGCTTCCGCCTGCTTGCCGCTGATGGCGAGCAACTGCTGCTGTCGCGCAGCTTCGCCGACGGCAAGAGCGCCGGCGCCGTGAGCAAGCAGCTGCAGCAAGGTGGCGAGGCGGATGTACGCGTCGAAGGCCTGGGTTTCGGTCTGTGGCTGAACGGTGAACAGGTTGCCGAGGGGCCGCAGTTCGACAGCGCCGAAGCCCGTGATTCGGCCATCGAAAGCCTGCGTGCAGCGCTTGCGCCACAACCGGACTGAAGATGGTGAAACTGTGGGAGCGGGCGTGCCGGCGAAACAGGCGCCGCGTTGCATGGCACCGGCTTTGCCGGTGTTCGCGGGCACGCCCGCTCCCACAGACTGATTGCCATTAAGCGGGCCTGTCGCTACAGTGACGGCCCGTTTTTTGTTGCCCCGCTAACGAATCATGACGCCCCTAGAACGATATCAAGCAGATCTGAAACGTCCCGACTTCTTCCATGACGCGGCGCAGGAAACTGCGGTGCGTCACCTGCAGCGCCTGTACGATGACCTGGTACACGCGCAGAACAACAAGCCGGGTGTGTTCGGCAAGCTGTTCGGCAAGAAGGAGCAGACCCCGGTCAAGGGCCTGTACTTCTGGGGTGGGGTAGGGCGCGGCAAGACCTATCTGGTCGATACCTTCTTCGAGGCGCTGCCGTTCAAGCAGAAGATGCGCACGCACTTCCACCGCTTCATGAAGCGTGTGCACGAGGAAATGAAAACCCTCAAGGGCGAGAAGAACCCGCTGACCATCATTGCCAAGCGCTTCAGCGAAGAAGCCAAGGTCATCTGTTTCGACGAATTCTTCGTGTCGGACATTACCGACGCGATGATTCTCGGCACCCTGATGGAAGAGTTGTTCAAGAACGGCGTATCGCTGGTGGCTACCTCCAACATCGTGCCGGACGGCCTGTACAAGGACGGCCTGCAGCGCGCGCGTTTCCTGCCGGCCATCGCCATGATCAAGCAGTACACCGAGGTGGTGAACGTCGACAGCGGGGTCGACTACCGCCTGCGTCACCTGGAGCAGGCCGAGCTTTACCATTACCCGCTCGATGAAGCGGCTCACCAGAGCCTGCGCGCAAGCTTCAAGGCACTGACCCCCGAGTGCACCCAGGCGGTCCAGAACGACGTGCTGATGATCGAGAATCGCCCGATCAATGCCCTGCTTACCTGTGACGACGTGGCCTGGTTCGACTTCCGCGCTCTGTGCGACGGCCCTCGTAGCCAGAACGACTACATCGAACTGGGCAAGATCTTCCATGCCGTGCTGTTGAGCAACGTGGAGCAGATGGGCGTCACCACCGACGACATCGCCCGCCGCTTCATCAACATGGTGGACGAGTTCTACGACCGCAACGTCAAGCTGATCATCTCGGCCGAGGTGGAGCTGAAGGACCTGTATACCGGTGGGCGCTTGGCCTTCGAGTTCCAGCGTACCCTTAGCCGCTTGCTGGAGATGCAGTCGCACGAGTTCCTGGCGCGGGCGCACAAGCCTTGAAATTGCCGGGGCCGCTTTGCGGCCCTTTCGCGACACAGGCCCGCTCCTACAGGATTAAGCGATTCCCTGTAGGAGCGGCCTTGTGTCGCGATGGGCTGCAGGGCAGCCCCATTGGCCTCAAGCCTCTTGCATGAACTGCTGCCGATACTGGTTCGGCGACAGCTCGGTATGCTGACGGAACAGCCGCGCAAAGAAACTGGCATCGTCATAGCCCACCTCATAACTGATGGTCTTGATGCTCTTGCGCGTGCTCGACAACAAGCCCTTGGCCGTCTCGATCCTCAACCGTTGCAGGTAGTGCAGCGGCTTGTCACCCGTAGCGCTCTGGAAACGCCGCATGAAATTGCGAATGCTCATGCCGTGGTTGCGAGCCACGTCCTCGAAGCGGAACTTGTCGGCGAAGTGTTCTTCCAGCCAGTGCTGTATCTGCAGGATGATCAGGTCCTGGTGCAGCTTCTGCCCGCCAAAGCCCATGCGTCCCGGGGTGTAATTGCGCTGCACTTCGTAGAGGATGTCGCGGGACACGGCGCGGGCCACGTTGGCGCCGCAGAAGCGTTCGATCAGGTAGATGTACAGGTCGCAGGCTGAAGTGGTCCCGCCGGCGCAATAGAGGTTGTCTGCATCGGTCAGATGCTTGTCCTGGTTCAGCCGGATCTTCGGGAAGCGTTCGGCAAAGCTGTTGAAGAAGCGCCAGTAGGTGGTCGCTTCCTTGCCATCGAGCAGGCCGGACTCGGCCAGCCAGAATACGCCACTGGCCTCGGCGCACAGCACCGAGCCACGGGCATGCTGTTCACGCAGCCAAGGCAGTACCTGTGGATAACGTTGCAGCAGGTTGTCGAAGTCATCCCAGAAGGCCGGAAGGATGATCACGTCTGCGTCGTCAAGGCCGCCTTCGACTGGCAACTGCACATTGCTGAAGCTGTCCACGGGCTGGCCGTCCGGGCTCACCAGGCGAATCTCGAACATGGGCTGCAGGCCCAGGCCCAGTTGCTTGCTGTAGCGCAAGCTGGCGAGGTGGAAGAAATCCTTGGCCTGCATCAAGGTCGAAGCGAACACCTTGTCAATGGCCAGGATGCTGACGCGCCGCAGCGACGCGGAGGGTTGGGTAAACATCATTGTCATTGTTCTTATAGGGTAGAGTGGTCAATCACCGGCTGGATCGTCTTATTTTTTGGCGATTGTGTCTAGCCTGCCGGACCGCGCGTGCTTCTTCGTGGGCTCGCCCGCTCCCACAGGTACTGCATAGGCCCTGAACTGTGTACGGTCCCTGTGGGAGCGGGCGAGCCCGCGAAGAAACCAGCACAGGGTCCGGCTCAAGGCGCCGGGTTCGGTTGCTCCTGGTGAATCGCCTCGATCGCCGCCAGCAGTTCATCACTCAGGCTCAGCTTGAGGCTGGCAAGGTTGCTGTCCAGCTGTTCGAGGCTGGTCGCGCCAATGATATTGCTGGTCACGAACGGCTGCCGGGTAACGAACGCCAGGGCCATCTGTGCCGGGTCCAGGCCGTGCTTGCGGGCCAGCTGCACATAGCGGCTGCAGGCCGCCACGGTCTGTGGGTTGGAATAACGGGCAAAGCGGCTGAACAGGGTCAGGCGTGCGTTTTCCGGGCGTGCGCCGTTCTCGTATTTGCCGGAGAGCATGCCGAACGCCAGCGGCGAATAGGCCAGCAGGCCGCATTGCTCGCGGATGGCCACTTCCGCAAGGCCCACCTCGAAACTGCGGTTGAGCAGGTTGTAAGGGTTCTGGATCGATACCGCTCGCGGCCAGCCGCGGCTTTCAGCCAGTTGCAGGAACTTCATGGTGCCCCACGGCGTTTCGTTGGACAGGCCGATGTGGCGGATCTTACCCGCGCGTACCTGCTCGTCGAGCACTTCGAGGGTTTCTTCCAGCGGGGTGAAGTGGTCTTGTGGCAAATGCTGGTAGCCTAGCTTGCCGAAGAAGTTGGTGCTGCGCTCGGGCCAGTGCAGCTGGTACAGGTCGATGCGGTCGGTCTGCAGGCGCTTGAGACTCTCGTCCAGCGCCGCGACGATATGCTGGCGGTTGTGCTTGAGCTGGCCGTCGCGAATGTGGCTGATGCCGTTGCCGGGGCCGGCGACCTTGCTGGCCAGCACCCAGTCGTCGCGATCGCGATTGTCACGGAACCAGTTGCCGATGATGCGCTCGGTGGCGGCGTAGGTTTCGGGGCGGGGCGGCACCGGGTACATTTCGGCGGTGTCGATGAAGTTGACCCCGGCGGCCTTGGCCCGGGCAATCTGCTCGAAGGCCTCGGCCTGAACGTTCTGCTCGCCCCAGGTCATGGTTCCAAGGCACAGGGCACTGACATTGAGGTCGGTACGGCCGAGCTGGCGGTATTCCATCGGATAGACACTCCTTGGCAAAGAAGCCCATCAAAGCAGGTTGAAATTTTTCGCGCAATCTGGATAATTCGGCACCTCTCCGTGTGGCGGAAGTGATGCACCACCACGCAGGAAGAACCCCGTCGAACATTGGCGTGCCTGACCCGAGCCCCCAAAAGCGTCAGCGTTCGGCTGCGCGCTTGCCCTTGGCAAGCTGTGCACTATCCAGTAAGATTCGCCGTCTATTTTTCGCTGGGCGGCCTCTGAGGCTTTAGAGAATGAAAACTTTTACTGCTAAACCGGAAACAGTAAAGCGCGAGTGGTTCGTAGTCGACGCCGCTGGCCAGACCCTGGGTCGTCTGGCTACCGAAATCGCTAGCCGTCTGCGTGGCAAACACAAGCCAGAATACACCCCTCACGTTGACACCGGCGACTACATCGTCGTTATCAACGCCGAGCAGGTTCGTGTGACTGGTGCCAAGTCTTCCGACAAGATGTACTACTCCCACTCCGGTTTCCCGGGCGGTATCAAGGAAATCAACTTCGAGAAGTTGATCGCCAAGGCCCCTGAGCGTGTTATCGAAACTGCGGTCAAAGGCATGCTGCCGAAGAACCCGCTGGGTCGCGACATGTACCGCAAGCTGAAAGTGTACGCGGGTGCTGCTCACCCACACACTGCTCAGCAGCCTCAAGAACTGAAGATCTAACGGGATAGTTCATTATGTCGGCGACTCAAAACTACGGCACTGGCCGTCGCAAGACCGCAACCGCTCGCGTATTCCTGCGTCCGGGTACTGGTAACATTTCCATCAACAACCGTTCTCTGGACGTGTTCTTCGGTCGCGAAACCGCTCGCATGGTTGTTCGTCAGCCGCTCGAGCTGACCGAAACCGTTGAGAAGTTCGACATCTACGTCACCGTTTCCGGTGGTGGTGTCAGCGGTCAAGCCGGTGCGATCCGTCACGGTATCACCCGCGCTCTGATGGAATACGACGAAACCCTGCGTGGCGCTCTGCGTCGTGCTGGCTACGTCACCCGCGACGCTCGTGAAGTCGAGCGTAAGAAAGTGGGTCTGCGTAAAGCGCGTAAGCGTCCTCAGTACTCCAAGCGTTAATACCGCTTCGGCAGTCGAAAAAAGCCCGGTTCTTTGGAACCGGGCTTTTTTTATGTCTTGAACTAACCTGTCAGCATGTCCGTGACGACTTGCCGCATAGACGCAGATCAAGCAAAGCGAGGGTTATAGCCCGTTCCCCGGGTAATCACCTTGTCAGTGTGTGGATTTGTTTCTTACCATGGCGGCCAATTTTTAGTGCCACAGACATTACCTAAGTACAGGCCAGGTCCAACTGGTCAAGCAAGCTGATGGGAGAGGACTGAATGAGCAATGACGGCGTCAACGCAGGCCGGCGCCGCTTCCTCGTAGCCGCGACATCCGTAGTCGGGGCGGCGGGGGCAGTGGGGGCTGCGGTACCGTTCGTGGGGTCATGGTTTCCCAGTGCCAAGGCGAAAGCCGCGGGTGCACCGGTGAAGGTCAATATCGCCAAGGTCGAGGCCGGGCAGCAGATGGTGGCCGAGTGGCGCGGTCAGCCAGTGTTCATCGTGCGGCGAACGGACGAGATCCTCGGTAACCTGAAAAAGGTCGTAGGTGATCTGGCTGACCCCGAGTCCAAGGCCTCGGTGCAGCCCACCTACGTCGATCCGCAGGTTCGTTCGATCAAGCCGGAAATCCTCATCCTTGTTGGCCTGTGCACACACCTGGGCTGCTCGCCCACCTTCCGCCCGGAAGTCGCACCCGCCGACCTTGGCCCGAAATGGGTCGGTGGCTATTTCTGCCCGTGCCACGGTTCCCACTACGACCTGGCCGGCCGTGTCTACAAGTCGCAGCCGGCGCCACTCAACCTGCCCGTGCCACCGCACTCTTACGAGTCGGACGAGATCGTCGTCATCGGCGTTGACCAGGAGAACGCATGATGAGCAAGTTCATGGACTGGATTGATGCTCGCTTCCCCGCGACCAAGATGTGGGAAGACCACCTGAGCAAGTATTACGCACCCAAGAACTTCAACTTCCTGTACTTCTTCGGCTCGCTGGCGTTGCTGGTGCTGGTCAACCAGATCGTCACCGGTGTGTGGCTGACCATGAGCTTCACGCCCTCGGCAGAAGAGGCGTTCGCCTCGGTCGAGTACATCATGCGGGATGTGGAATACGGCTGGATCCTGCGCTACCTGCACTCCACCGGTGCATCGGCGTTCTTCATCGTCGTCTACCTGCACATGTTCCGCGGCCTGCTCTACGGTTCCTACCAGAAGCCGCGTGAACTGGTGTGGCTGTTCGGCATGCTGATCTACCTGGCGCTGATGGCCGAAGCCTTCATGGGCTACCTGCTGCCGTGGGGCCAGATGTCGTACTGGGGTGCCCAGGTGATCATCTCGCTGTTCGGTGCCATTCCGGTGATCGGTGGCGACCTCACCCAGTGGATCCGTGGTGACTACCTGATCTCGGGTATCACTCTGAACCGCTTCTTCGCCCTGCACGTGGTTGCCTTGCCGATCGTGATTCTCGGCCTGGTGGTCCTGCACATCCTCGCCCTTCATGAAGTGGGTTCGAACAACCCCGATGGCGTCGACATCAAGAAGAAAAAGGACGAAAACGGTATCCCGCTGGACGGTATCCCGTTCCACCCGTACTACACCGTCAAGGATATTGTCGGCGTGGTGGTGTTCCTGTTCGTGTTCTGCGCCGTGGTGTTCTTCTTCCCGGAAATGGGCGGTTACTTCCTGGAGAAACCTAACTTCGAGCAGGCGAACGCCTTCAAGACCCCCGAGCACATTGCGCCTGTGTGGTACTTCACGCCGTTCTACGCGATCCTGCGTGCGGTGCCTGACAAGCTGATGGGCGTCATTGCCATGGGTGCGGCCATTGCCGTGTTGTTCGTCTTGCCCTGGCTCGACCGCAGCCCGGTCCGCTCCATGCGCTACAAGGGCTGGATCAGCAAGCTCTTCCTGCTGGTGTTCTGTGTGGCCTTCGTCATCCTCGGCATACTGGGCGTGCTGGCGCCGACACCTGGGCGTACCTTGCTGTCGCAGGTGTGCACGGTGTTGTACTTCGCCTACTTCCTGCTGATGCCGTTCTACACAAGGCTCGAGAAGACCAAACCGGTTCCGGAAAGGGTGACTGGCTGATGAAAAAGTTGATTGCAGTATTTTTGCTGGCAGTGATGCCTGCCTTTTCCTTCGCTGCCGAAACGGGCCTGGAGCTGGACAAGGTCGACATCGACCTGAGCGACAAGGCCGCCATGCAGGACGGTGCGCGTACCTTTGCCAACTATTGCATGGGTTGCCACAGCGCGAAGTTCCAGCGTTACGAGCGGGTTGCTGATGACCTGGGCATCCCCCACGAGCTGATGCTCGAGAAGCTGGTGTTCACCGGTGCCAAGATCGGTGACCACATGCAGATCGGCATGAAGCCCAGTGACGCCAAGACCTGGTTCGGCGCTGCACCGCCCGACCTGACCCTGGTGGCCCGAGTGCGTGGTACCGACTGGTTGTACACCTACCTGCGCAGCTTCTATGAGGACCCGTCGCGGCCTTATGGGGTGAACAACAAGGTGTTCCCGAACGTCGGCATGCCTAACGTGCTGGTCGGCTTGCAGGGTAACCAGGTGGTTGGCTGCAAGCAGGTGCAGACCGTGACCGATGGCAAGAAGCAATTCGACCCACTGACTGGTAGCCCGCTGACTCATGAAGCCTGCGACCAGCTGACCATTACGCCGAATTCCGGTACCCTGACGACCGAGCAGTTCGACGAGAAGGTCAAGAACCTGGTGACCTTCCTGGCCTATTCGGCCAACCCGGTCAAACTGGAAAGCCAGCGCATCGGTACCTATGTGTTGCTGTACCTGGCTTTCTTCTTCGTATTCGCCTACTTGCTCAAGCGTGAATACTGGAAGGACGTGCACTGATCACGCAGTAGTTTCTGGTTGTTGAACGCGCCCGTGGTGGCCTGGCAGATCTGCCAGGTCCCCACGGGCGCGTTTTCATTTACAGTTTTACAAGCATCCCGTACGAGGAGGCGCTACATGGGCGCAACCAACAGGTTAGCCTGCTATTCCGACCCCGCTGATTACTATTCTCATCGGGTACGCCTCGTGCTGGCCGAGAAGGGCATCAGCGTGCAGGTCATCGATGTCGATCCCGGTCGACTGCCGCCCAAGCTGGTCGAGGTGAATCCTTACGGCAGCGTGCCGACCCTGGTCGACCGTGACCTGGCGCTGTATGAATCGACCGTGGTGATGGAGTACCTCGAGGAGCGTTATCCACATCCGCCGCTAATGCCGGTGTACCCGGTTGCGCGGGGGAACAGTCGCTTGCTGATGCACCGCATCCAGCGCGACTGGTGCTCCCTGGCCGATACCGTGCTCGATCCGCGCAGTAGCGAGGCTGCCCGAACCGAAGCGCGCAAGGCATTGCGTGAGAGCCTGACCGGGGTCTCGCCGTTGTTCGGCGAGTACGCCTGCTTCATGAGTGAGGAGCAAAGCCTGGTCGATTGTTGTCTACTGCCCATCCTCTGGCGTCTGCCGGTGTTGGGTATCGAGTTGCCGCGGCAAGCCAAGCCGCTGCTGGATTACATGGAGCGGCAGTTCGCCCGCGAGCCTTTCCAGGCGAGCCTGTCCTCTGTAGAACGTGAAATGCGCAAGCTTTAAGGAGCCGTTGATGAACTCCAGTCGCCCCTATCTGGTTCGAGCACTGTACGAGTGGATCGTCGACAACGATTGCACGCCCCATATGCTGGTCAATGCCGAATTCCCGAAGGTCCAGGTGCCGGACGGTTTCGCCAGTGATGGCCAGATCGTCTTGAACATCTCGCCAAGTGCCGTGCGCAGCCTGCACATGGACAACGACGCGGTCAGCTTCGAGGGCCGCTTCGGTGGTGTGGCTCACTCGCTGTACGTGCCGGTTGGCGCCATCCTGGGTATTTACGCCCGCGAGAATGGCCAGGGTATGGTCTTCGAGCTGGAGTCGTCCTCGATGGAGGACGATGAGCAGGAAGATGATGATGTGCAGCCCGATGACGATGGCCCGCCAGAGGGGGGTGGCCAGCCGCCACGCCCGACTGGTCGACCAAGTCTGAAAGTGGTCAAGTAATAAAAAAGGCGATCCAACCGGATCGCCTTTTTTTAATTACGCCAGCCCTGCTTACAGGTCGCTGATGGTACGTACCTGGTCCTTGTTGATGCGGGTACGCTTGCCGTCGAGTTGCTGGAACTCATAGAAGCCGGCGTCACGGTCGAACTTCGGTACGTCGACGGCCTGGATTTCACGGCCATCGTTGAGGGTGATCAGGCTTGGTGTAGAGCAGCCGGCCAGGGTGGCGAAAGTGCCGAACAGCAGGGCAGGCAGCAGAAGCTTTTTCATGCGGTGTTTCCTGGGTTTTCTGAAACGTGGGGCAGTGTTGTTGCTTGTGCTGGCCGTTTGTGCTTGATTTTTCGCGGGTAAACCCGCTCCCACAGGAATACAACAAGCCTCGAACGCTGTGAGATTCGTGTGGGAGCGGGTTTACCCGCGAAGAGGCCGGTGCAGGTAATCAGTGAATCAGTCGATGTACTCGAACAGCTTGACGATCTTCTGCACACCCGAAACGCCCTGTACCACGGCAGTGGCCGAGTTGGCCTCCTGTTGGGTCACCAGGCCAAGCAGGTAAACGATGCCGTTCTCGGTAATTACCTTGATGCGCGAGCTGGGCACGGCATTGTCGGTCAGCATCTGGGTCTTGATCTTGGTGGTCAGCCAGGCGTCGTTGTTGCGCGCCAGGATGGAGGAGGGCTGCATCACCTGCAGCTCGTTGTGCACTTTCTTGACGCGCTGTACCTGGCTGGCAGTCTGCTCGGCGAGGCTCTTGAGGTCGGCGCGCGGTGTCTGGCCGGCCAGCAGGACGATGCCGTTGTAGCTGCTGACAACGATGTGCGAACCTTTGTCCAGGTCAGGGCTGGCCTTGGCGATGTTGACCGAGGCCTTGGTTTCGATCAGCGAGTCGTCGATCTTGCTGCCGATGGTGCGCGTTCCGCGATCGTCCTCGATCGGCGAATTGCGGGTAGAGGTCAGCACCGAGCTGCAACCAGTGACGCTCAGGCATAGGGTCAGGGCCATAAGGCCGAGGCGCGTAGGGGTCATTCTTCACTCCCGAACAGTTGGCTGTCGATCAGATCACACAGGCAGTGGATCGCCAGCAGGTGGACTTCCTGGATACGCGCGGTAACCGTCGAAGGCACGCGGATTTCCACGTCTTCGGGCAGCAGCAGCGAAGCCATGCCGCCGCCATCGCGACCAGTCAATGCTACGACAATCATTTCGCGGTCATGTGCGGCCTGGATCGCCTGAATCACGTTGGCCGAATTGCCGCTGGTGGAGATCGCCAGCAGAACGTCACCGGGCTGGCCCAGCGCGCGGATCTGCTTGGAAAAGACTTCGTTGTAGCTGTAGTCGTTGGCGATCGAGGTCAGGGTCGAGCTGTCGGTGGTCAGCGCGATGGCCGGCAGGCTCGGGCGTTCGCGCTCGAAGCGATTGAGCAGCTCGGAGGAAAAGTGCTGGGCATCGCCGGCCGAGCCGCCGTTGCCACAGGCGAGCATCTTGCCCTCGTTGAGCAGCGCGTTGACCATGACCAGGCTGGCCTGCTCGATGTGCGGTGCCAGGATGTCCATTGCCTGTTGCTTGGTATCGATGCTGGCCTGGAATAGCCGGCGAATTCGGGATTGCATGTCCATCTGGTGACCTTAAATGGGGCGGTGGCCTTTGCTACGCGCAACAACGACCAGCCCGCGAAACATAGAGCAAAAAAATCGGAATGGGTTCAGCATTCGAAGGCGTTTTTCAGCCATTGAAGCGGTCTGCCTGCATGGTGGCTGCCCTGCAGGGCGACTACGTCGAAGCGGCAGGGGTGGTTGCCCCAGTGGGGCTCCTTCTGCAGGAACAGGCTGGCGGCGAGCACCAACCGTTTCTGCTTGCGCCCGTCGATACTGCCGAGGGCGCCACCGAAGCCCGCGTGCAACCGGTAGCGGACTTCGACGAATACTACTGTATCGGCGTCGAGCATGACCAGATCAAGCTCACCGCCTTTGCATCGCCAGTTGCGCGCCAGCAGTTGCAGGCCTTGCCCTTGAAGGTACTCAAGGGCCTGGGCTTCCGCTGCCTGCCCGGCGCTGGTGGGCGACGCTGCTGCCATCAGCGGGCGGTGTCAGGCAGGCGCTGGACCTGGCCGCGGACGAACTCGGCCCAAGGCAGCTGGCGCTCGACACGCTGGTTGGCGTTCATGCTCAGGCTGCCTGAAAGGCCCAGTACGCGGTTGTCCGGCAGTGCTTTCAGCTGGTCCAGGCGCGGCGCCAGGCTGTAGGCGTCGACGCCCATGGCATACAGGCGGCCCAGGCTGCCGGCCGCTTGCGGCCACTGCTGCACGACCTGCTGGCGCAGGCTGTTGCTGGTGTCCAGCAGCCACGGGGTTTCGCAGAAGCGGATACCGTTCATGTCGTTGTACTGGTTGACGTCACCACTGGCGCTGTACAGGTTCGAGGTGGCGTAGACCGGTACGTCACCGGCGTACTGGAAGTTCAGGGTCGGCTTGATCTGCTGGGCCTGTTGCGGGGTCGAGGCGAGGAAGATGAAGTCGATGTCCTGGCGGCGCGACGGCTGCGCGGCGATGCTGCCACCTACCGTGCTCTGCAGGCTCTTGGCGCGGCCTTCGCTCTGGCGCAGCTGGAACAGGTCGGCAATCTGCTGGGCCAGTGCGACCGGCTGGGCAATGCGTTCGGCGGCGAGCAGAGTGCCACCGTTGCCTTCCCAGTCCTGGCGGAAGGCGGCAAGCACGCGATCGCCCCATTCGCCGCTCGGTACCAGGGCAACTGCGCGGACCATGCCATCGGCGCGGGCGCGGCGGGCTACTTCACGGGCTTCGTCTTCGGCAGCCAGGCCGAACTGGAACAGCTGCGGTGGAGCCTTCTGGCCGGCGTCGGCGTAGTTCAGGGCCAGGGTGGTGATCGGCAGTTGTGGCTTGGCAGCCAGTTGCTTGACCAGCGGTTTTTCCAGCGGGCCGATGACCAGCTGTACGCCTGCGGCCTGGGCCTGGCGATAGAAGTCGTCGAGCGAGCCGATGCGCGAGCTGTCGAATACCTGCACGGCTGGCGCCTGCTGGCCGGCTTGCTGGGCCTGGAAGTGTGCAGCCATGAAACCGTCACGCAGGGCGCGGGCAACACCAGCAAGCGGGCCTTCCTGAGGCAGCAGCAGTGCAATCTTGGTCAGCGGTTGGCTGGCCAGCTCCTTGAGCTTGGTCAGAGCCTGCGGCAGTTGCTGGGCGGCCGGGTGGTCCGGGTGCTGCTTGACCCAGGCGTCGATCGCCGCTTGCTGCTGCTCCAGGGTGCCGGCGCTTTTTACCGCGAAGGCCAGGCTGGTCCAGCCGGCAAGGGTCTGGTCGTTGCCAGGCTGCTGCAGTTGCTCTGCCGGCAGCGCGGCGACCAGTGCCCAGATGGCGTCATTGTTGGCGCTGGCGGCCTGGCCGCTGAGCAGCGGGGCCAGCAGCACGCGCTGTTGCGCGGCGGCGAGAGCCTGGCCATCGGCTTCGAGGGCAGCCGCGTGCACGCTGTAGGTGCGCGCTTGCTGTTCTTCCGGCAGTTCGGCGACGCGCTGCAGGCTGGGGTGGGCCAGGGCGGCCAGGGCAGCCTTGGGCTGGTTGCGGCTCATGGCCAGCTCGGCACCGAGGGTGCTGGCGAACACTTGCTGGGCCGGCTTGAGCGTGTCCAGCGGCACCTGCTCGAGGATGCGTGCGGCGCGTGGGAAGTCCTTCTGCCTGTAGGCCAGGTCGGCTGCGCTCAGGCGCAGCAGGGCGGCGTCTTCCGCGGACTTGCTGGAAGCAGCCTTTTCGAGCAGTTGCTCGATGCTGGCGTCCGGGGTGCGTGGCAGTTCGCCCAGGCTGGATGAGGGCGAGCTGGCGCAGGCTGCCAGCAAGGCAGCAAGGCAGAGGGCTGTGAACAGCCGCAGGCAAGCGATCATGTAAAGGTCCTGTTACTCGATCAAGGTGGCCGGCAATTGTACCCAAGCGATGGCCGGGGCGCGATGTTGCCGTGTCGATCCTTCACTATAGGAGGCCTGCCATCGGTCGCCGGCGAAGTTCTTTGCGCCCTGTTGCAGGCGCTCGGGCTACAATGGCGCCTTTGATCCGAACGACAGGTGTGCGCAGTGACTGATGTGGCAGGGGCTTCGAAATCCACGGTGGGGACGCTGTATGTGGTCGCAACCCCTATCGGCAACCTCGACGACATGAGTGCCCGGGCGCTGAAGGTGCTGGCGGACGTGGCCCTGATCGCGGCGGAAGATACCCGTCATTCGATCCGTCTGCTGCAGCACTTCGGCATCGACACGCCGCTGGCGGCATGCCATGAGCACAACGAGCGTGACGAGGGCGGGCGTTTTCTCACCAAGCTGCTGGCGGGCGAGAACGTGGCGTTGGTTTCCGATGCCGGCACGCCGCTGATTTCCGATCCGGGGTACCACCTGGTGCGCCAGGCGCGTGCTGCGGGGGTAAATGTGGTGCCGGTGCCGGGCGCCTGCGCTCTGATCGCCGCGCTGTCGGCAGCCGGCCTGCCGTCGGACCGCTTCATCTTCGAAGGCTTCCTGCCGGCCAAGGCGGCGGGACGGCGGGCGCGCCTGGAGCAGGTAAAGGAAGAACCGCGCACGCTGATCTTCTACGAGGCCCCGCACCGTATCCTGGAATGCCTTGAAGACATGGAGGCGGTATTCGGTGGCGAGCGCCCGGCGCTGTTGGCGCGTGAACTGACCAAGACCTTCGAGACCCTCAAGGGCCTGCCCCTGGCCGAGCTTCGCGCGTTCGTTGCTGGTGACAGCAACCAGCAGCGCGGTGAGTGCGTGGTACTGGTTGGTGGCTGGAGTGCGCCGGAGGGCGAACAGGCGGTCAGTGCCGAGGCGCAACGGGTGCTCGACCTGCTGCTGGCCGAGCTGCCACTCAAGCGGGCGGCGGCGCTGGCTGCGGAAATTACCGGGGTGCGCAAGAACCTGCTGTATCAACTTGCACTGGAAAAGCAGAAAGCCGAATAGTGGCATATTGATATAAATGCCGGTATTGCTTGTTCTTGGTCGCGCGTGCCGTTAATCTTGGCGGCGGAGAGTCGATCGGACAGTCGCTGCCTGCTTTTGTTCCGCAATAGCAGGGGGAGGAAAGTCCGGGCTCCATAGGGCAGAGTGCCAGGTAACGCCTGGGAGGCGCGAGCCTACGGAAAGTGCCACAGAAAATAACCGCCTAAGCACTTCGGTGCCGGTAAGGGTGAAAAGGTGCGGTAAGAGCGCACCGCACGGCTGGCAACAGTTCGTGGCTAGGTAAACCCCACTCGGAGCAAGACCAAATAGGGTTCCATCAGGCGTGGCCCGCGTCGGAACCGGGTAGGTTGCTAGAGGCGTCCAGTGATGGCCGTCGTAGAGGAATGACTGTCCTCGACAAAACCCGGCTTACAGATCGACTCTCCACCTTTCCCTCCCTGCTTTATTCGATAGCAGATGCCCTCTGGTAATACCGAAAAAATCTTACTCTTAATAAATCACTTTAACTTCGAACTCCATTCGCCTGCGTGGGTTTGATTTTTCTCGTATTTTTTTCTGCTCGGTAGTCCTTCCGCATTCCTTTATTGCGCTAAATCTCGGTCCTGTAAGGCTTTTCCTTCCGAACGTGCCTTGACGGTGCTGCGGGCGGATTCCTATAGTGTGCGCAAGTGGCAGAAAGTGGGATGAAGTGGGTTTTCTGACACAAAAAAGCTAACATTGTGGGGAATCGCAGCCGTGTTCCGCGGAGCCAACGCCGTCAGCCTCGATGCCAAGGGCCGTCTCGCCATGCCGAGCCGGTACCGTGACGAGCTCGATTCGCGTTGCAATGGTCAGCTGATCGTGACCATCGACGCCGTTGACCCCTGCTTGTGTGTTTATCCCCTCGATGAGTGGGAACAGATAGAAGCCAAGTTGCGTGCCTTGCCATCGTTGCGTGAGGAAAACCGCCGCCTTCAGCGTTTGCTGATCGGTAACGCGGTTGACCTGGAGCTCGATGGCAGTGGGCGTTTCCTGGTGCCGCCCCGTCTGCGTGAGTACGCCAAGCTCGACAAGAAGGCGATGCTGGTGGGGCAACTGAACAAATTCCAGCTGTGGGATGAAGATGCCTGGAACGCGGTTTCGGCAGCCGACCTTGCAGCTATTCAACAACCGGGCGCCATGCCCGACGAATTGCGTGACCTGATCCTGTGACCATAGATAGCGGCTTCAACCACATTACCGTCCTGCTCGACGAAGCTGTCGAGGCATTGGCCTTGCGCGCCGACGGTTGCTATCTGGACGGCACTTTCGGCCGTGGCGGGCACAGCCGGCTGATTCTCAGCAAGCTCGGGCCGCAAGGGCGGCTGCTGGGTTTCGACAAAGATCCACAGGCGATTGCCACGGGGCAAGCGCTGGCGGCCGAAGACGGCCGCTTTGTCATTGTGCAGCGCAGCTTTGCCGAGCTGGGCGCGGAAGTGGCAGAGCGTGGCCTGGATGGCAAGGTCAGCGGCGTATTGCTGGACCTGGGCGTTTCCTCGCCGCAGCTGGATGACCCCGAGCGTGGCTTCAGCTTCCTCAATGATGGCCCGCTGGACATGCGCATGAACCCGGACCAGGGCATCAGCGCCGCCGAGTTCATCGCCACTGCACCTGAAGAAGAAATAGCCCGTGTGTTCAAGGAGTACGGCGAAGAGCGTTTCGCCAAGCGCATGGCTCGTGCCGTGGTGCAGCGCCGCGAACAGCAACCGTTCACGCGCACCGGCGACCTCGCCGAGGTGCTGAAGGTGGCCAACCCGGCCTGGGAGAAGGGCAAGAACCCGGCGACCCGCGCCTTCCAGGGTCTGCGCATTCACGTCAACAACGAACTGGGTGATCTCGAGGCAGGCCTGGAGGCCGCGATCGATGCGCTGGAAGTGGGCGGCCGCCTGGCAGTGATCAGCTTCCATTCGCTGGAAGACCGCATCGTCAAGCTGTTCATGCGCAAGCTGGCCAAGGGCGAGGCTGACAACCTGCCGCGCAACCTGCCAGTACAGCACAAGGTCTTCGAGCCGAAAATCAAGCTCATCGGCAAGGCTCAGTTCGCTTCCGACGCCGAGCTCAAGGCCAACCCGCGGGCGCGCAGCGCCGTGATGCGGGTGGCGGAGAAACTGCGGTGAGCAGGCTGTTTGCCAAACCTTTGCCAGGCGGAAGCTTCCTGATGCTTCTGCTGTTCGTTGCTGTGCTGGTTTCGGCCATCGCCGTGTCCTACAGCGCGCACTGGAACCGTCAGTTGCTCAACACGCTGTACGGCGAATTGAGCGAACGTGACAAGGCCCAGGCCGAATGGGGCCGGCTGATCCTCGAACAAAGCACCTGGACCGCCGCCAGTCGCATCGAGAACCTGGCTTCCGAGCAACTGAAGATGCGCGTACCTTCGGCTGACGAAGTGCGGATGGTGGCGCCATGATGAAGCTCGAAGGCGCACTCTACCCCTGGCGCTTCCGCGTGGTGATCGGCTTGCTGGCGCTGATGGTCGGTGCCATCTGCTGGCGCATCATCGACCTGCAGGTAGTCGACCGTGACTTCCTCAAGGGGCAGGGCGATGCGCGCAGCCTGCGTCACATCCCTATCCCGGCTCACCGCGGCCTGATCACCGACCGTAACGGTGAACCGTTGGCGGTCAGTACCCCGGTCACCACCCTGTGGGCCAACCCCAAGGAAATGCAGGCCTCCAAGGACCGCTGGCCGCAGCTGGCAGCAGCACTGGGGCAGAACCCGCAGCAGCTGACCGAGCGCCTGACCCAGCAGGCCAGCAAAGAGTTCATCTACCTGGTCCGCGGCCTGACCCCGGAGCAGGGCCAGCATGTGCTCGACCTGAAAGTGCCGGGCGTGTATGGCCTGGAAGAATTCCGCCGCTTCTACCCAGCCGGTGATGTCACCGCGCACATGGTCGGCTTCACCGACCTCGACGACCACGGTCGCGAAGGGGTGGAGCTGGCCTATGACGAATGGCTGGCTGGCGTACCCGGCAAGCGGCAGGTGATCAAGGACCGGCGCGGCCGGCTGATCAAGGACATCCAGGTAACCAAGAACGCCAAGGCCGGGAAGACCTTGGCGTTGTCGATAGACCTGCGCCTGCAGTACCTGGCCACCCGCGAGCTGCGCAACGCCATTGCCGAACAGGACGCCAAGGCCGGCAGCCTGGTGATCATGGACGTCAAGACCGGTGAGGTCCTGGCCATGGTCAACCAGCCGACCTACAACCCCAACAACCGCCGCAGCATGTTCCCGGCCGCCATGCGTAACCGCGCGATCATCGACGTGTTCGAGCCGGGCTCCACGGTCAAGCCGATCTCCATGAGCGCGGCTCTGGAAAGTGGTCGCTGGAAGCCGACCGACAAGGTCGAGGTGTACCCGGGCAGCCTGCAAATTGGTCGCTACACCATCAAGGACGTGTCCAAGAGCGAAGGCCCGATCCTCGACCTGACCGGTATCCTGATCAACTCCAGTAACGTCGGTATGAGCAAGATCGCCTTCGACATCGGCGGCGAGGCCATCTACCGGGTCATGTCCCAGGTCGGCCTGGGCCAGTACACCGGCCTTGGCTTCCCCGGCGAGCGCGTCGGCAACCTGCCCAACCATCGCGAGTGGCGCAAGGCCGAGACTGCGACCTTGTCCTATGGCTATGGCGTGTCGGTGACCGCTCTGCAGCTGGTGCATGCATACGCGGCGCTGGCCAACGACGGCAAGATGGTGCCGCTGTCGATCCTCAAGGTCGACAAGGCCCCGGAAGCGGTGCAGGCCATTCCGAAGGAAACCGCCGAAACCATTCAGGGCATGCTGCAACAGGTGATCGAAGCACCGCGCGGCGTGTTCCGCGCCCAGGTGCCGTTCTACCACGTGGCCGGCAAGTCCGGTACCGCGCGTAAAGCCACCGTGGGCTCCAAGGGCTACACCGAAAACGCCTACCGCTCGCTGTTCGCCGGCTTCGGGCCGATGAGCGACCCGCGCTACGCCATCGTCGTGGTGATCGATGAGCCTGGCAAGGGCGGTTACTTCGGTGGCTTGGTTTCGGCACCGGTATTCAGCAAGGTCATGTCCGGCACCCTGCGCCTGATGAACGTTCCGCCAGACAACCTGCCGCCACCGGCACCCGCCGAACAATCGCAAGTCAATGCAGCTGCAACCGCCAAGGGAGGGCGTGGATGATGACAATGCCATTGAGCAAGCTTTTCGCTCACGCCAGCCGTGACCCGTTGATTCGTGAGCTGACGCTGGACAGCCGCAATGTGCGCCCGGGTGATCTGTTCCTGGCTGTTCCGGGTGCCAAGGTCGATGGCCGCGAGCATATCGCCGATGCCCTGGCGCGTGGCGCTGCCGCCGTAGCCTATGAAGAGCAGGGCGCGAGCGTCCTGCCAATCACCGATGTGCCGCTCATCCCGGTCAAGGGCCTGATCGCCCAGCTTTCGGATATCGCAGGTCGCTTCTATGGCGAACCAAGCCGCCAGCTGAACCTGGTGGGCGTTACCGGTACCAACGGCAAGACCAGCGTCACCCAGCTGGTGGCTCAGGCGCTGGATTTGCTTGGCCAGCGTTGTGGCCTGATCGGCACCTTGGGTACCGGCTTCTATGGTGAGCTGCAGAGTGGCCGCCTGACCACGCCCGACCCGATCGCCGTACAGTCGACCCTCAATGACCTCAAGAAAGGTGGCGCCAAAGCCGTGGCCATGGAGGTTTCCTCCCACGCACTGGAGCAGGGCCGGGTCGCCGCTCTGGAATTCGACATCGCGGTCATGACCAACCTGTCCCGCGACCACCTGGACTACCACGGCAGCATGGAGGCCTATGAGGCCGCCAAGGCCAAGCTGTTCGCCTGGCCGAGCCTGCGTTGCCAGGTGGTCAACCTGGATGACGATTTCGGCCGTCGCCTGGCCGCCGATTTTGCCCGCCGCCCGAGTGTCGACCATATCGAGACCCGGTTGCTCAGCTACAGCCTGGAGAACCCGGAGGCCTCGCTGTACTGCCGTGAAGCCTTGTTCAATGACGATGGCGTGCGCGCCACCCTGGTCACCGCCCAGGGCGAACGTACCCTGCGCAGCCAGTTGCTGGGCCGCTTCAACCTGAGCAACATGCTCGCCGCCGTGGCGACTCTGTTGGCGCTGGACTACGCGCTGGACGAAATCCTCAAGGTTACCCCGCAGCTGCAGGGGCCGATCGGCCGCATGCAGCGCCTGGGTGGGGGCGACAAGCCGTTGGTGGTGGTCGACTATGCGCACACCCCGGACGCCCTGGAGAAAGTGCTCGAAGCCCTGCGCCCGCATGCGCACGGCAAGCTGCTGTGCCTGTTCGGCTGCGGCGGCGACCGAGACCGCGGCAAGCGCCCGCTGATGGCTGAAGTGGCCGAGCGCCTGGCTGACCGCGTGCTGGTAACAGACGACAACCCGCGTACTGAAGACCCGCTGCGCATCTTTGACGACATCCGCCCGGGTTTCACCAAGCCTGTCGAAGTCGAGTTCGTTGCCGGTCGTGGCGAAGCCATCGCGCACCTGATCGCCACCGCCGCTGCCGACGATGTGATCGTGCTGGCCGGCAAGGGGCACGAGGATTACCAGGAGATCAATGGCGAGCGCCATGATTTCTCCGATTTGACCGAGGCCGAAAAGGCACTTGCAGCCTGGGAGGCTCCACATGCTTAAGCCGATGTCACTCAGCCAGCTGACCACAGCACTGAGTGGTCAACAAATCGGTGCTGACGCCACCTTCACCGGCGTCAGCATCGACAGCCGCAGTGTTGGCGCCGGGCAACTGTTCGTCGCCCTGGCCGGCCCGCGCTTCGATGGCCACGACTACCTGGCCGATGTGAAGGCCAAGGGCGCTGTCGCGGCCCTGGTCGAGCGTGAAGTAGCCGATGTCGACTTGCCGCAGCTGCTGGTCACCGATTGCCGCCTGGCCCTCGGCCAGCTTGGCGCGCTGAACCGTGCTGCCTTCGACAAGCCGGTGGTGGCCATCACCGGTTCCAGCGGCAAGACCACGGTCAAGGAGATGCTCGCCAGCATCCTGCGCACCCGTGGCCTGGTGCACGCCACCCGCGGCAACCTGAACAACGACCTCGGCGCGCCGCTGACCCTGCTGGAGATCGCTCCCGAGCACAGCGCCGCGGTGATCGAGCTAGGCGCCTCGCGCATTGGCGAGATCCGCTACACCGTCGGCCTGACCCGGCCCCAGGTGGTCATCATCAACAACGCCGGCACCGCCCACGTTGGCGAGTTCGGCGGCCCGGAAAAGATCGTCGAAGCCAAGGGCGAGATTCTCGAAGGCCTGGGCGAGGGGGGTATCGCCATCCTCAACCTGGACGACAAGGCCTTTGATATATGGAAGGCACGTGCCGGCGCGCACAAGGTCTTCAGCTTTGCCCGCAACAATCCAAAGGCCGATTTCCATGCCTCTGACATCGGCCGCGATGCCCGTGGTTGCCCTTCGTTCAAGCTGCATGGCGCTGGCGACACGGTAGACGTGCAACTCAATGTGCTCGGTGAGCACAACGTCAGCAATGCCCTGGCCGCCGCTGCCGCTGCCCATGCCGTTGGTCTGAGCCTGAGCGGCATCGCCGCAGGCCTGGCTGCCGTGCAACCGGTCAAGGGCCGTACCGTGGCGCAGATCGCGCCGAACGGCGTGCGGGTGATCGACGACAGTTACAACGCAAATCCCACCTCCATGTGCGCGGCCATTGATATACTCGCCGGCTTTTCCGGGCGCACCGTCTTGGTGCTTGGGGATATCGGCGAACTGGGGCAATGGGCGGAAGAAGGCCACCGTCAGGTGGGTGACTACGCGCGTGGCAAGGTCGACGCCCTGTACGCAGTGGGTTCCAACATGACACACGCGGTCAAGGCGTTCGGAGCCAATGGCCGCCATTTCGCTACTCAAGCTGAGCTGATCGACGCGGTTGGCGCCGAGAATGCCAGCGACACCACTATCTTGATCAAGGGCTCGCGCAGCGCTGCGATGGAAAACGTCGTGGCGGCATTGTGCGGTGCCAGCGGGGAGAAACATTAATGCTGCTGCTGTTGGCCGAGTATCTGCAACAGTTCCACAAAGGCTTCGCGGTCTTCCAGTACCTGTCCCTGCGCGGGATTCTGGGTGTGCTGACCGCGTTGTCCCTGGCGCTGTGGCTGGGGCCGTGGATGATCCGTACCCTGCAAATCCGCCAGATCGGCCAGGCCGTGCGTAACGACGGCCCGCAATCGCACCTGTCCAAATCCGGCACCCCGACCATGGGTGGGGCGCTGATCCTGTCCGCCATCGCCGTCAGCACGCTGCTGTGGGCCGACCTGACCAACCGCTACGTGTGGGTGGTGCTGATCGTTACCCTGGCATTCGGTGCCATCGGCTGGGTCGACGACTACCGCAAGGTGATCGAAAAGAACTCGCGTGGCCTGCCAAGTCGCTGGAAGTACTTCTGGCAGTCGGTATTCGGCCTGGCTGCAGCCATCTTCCTGTACAAGACCGCGCCGACCAGCGTCGAAACCACGCTGATCCTGCCGTTCATCAAGGATGTCACCATTCCGCTGGGCATCGGCTTCGTCGTGCTGACCTACTTCGTCATTGTCGGTTCGAGCAACGCGGTCAACCTCACTGACGGCCTCGACGGCCTGGCGATCATGCCGACGGTGATGGTCGGCGGCGCTCTGGGCATCTTCTGCTACTTGTCGGGCAACGTTAAGTTCGCCGAATACCTGCTGATCCCCTATGTGCCGGGTTCGGGCGAGCTGATCGTGTTCTGCGGCGCGCTGATCGGTGCCGGCCTGGGCTTCCTGTGGTTCAACACTTACCCGGCGCAGGTATTCATGGGTGACGTCGGTGCGCTGGCGCTGGGCGCCGCGCTGGGCACCATCGCCGTGATCGTCCGCCAGGAAATCGTGCTGTTCATCATGGGCGGCGTGTTCGTCATGGAAACCCTGTCGGTGGTGATCCAGGTTGCCTCCTTCAAGCTGACCGGCAAGCGCGTGTTCCGCATGGCGCCGATCCACCACCACTTTGAACTCAAGGGCTGGCCAGAGCCACGGGTGATCGTCCGCTTCTGGATCATCACCGTGATCCTGGTGCTGATCGGCCTTGCAACCCTGAAACTGAGGTAGATGAGCGTGTCCTTGATCGCTTCCGACCAATTCCGCATCGTTGTCGGCCTCGGCAAGAGCGGCATGTCCCTGGTTCGCTTCCTGGCGAGCCGGGGCATTGCCTTTGCGGTCGCCGACACCCGCGAGCAACCGCCGGAACTGGACACCCTGCGCCGTGATTACCCGCAGGTGGAAGTGCGCTGTGGTGAACTGGACGTGGACTTCCTGTGCCGCGCCAACGAGCTGTACGTCAGCCCCGGCCTGGCCCTTGCCACCCCGGCCCTGCAGCAGGCGGCCGCGCGTGGGGTGAAGTTGTCCGGTGACATCGAACTGTTCGCCCGCCACGCCAAGGCCCCGATCATTGCCATCAGCGGCTCCAACGCCAAGAGCACCGTCACCACCCTGGTGGGTGAAATGGCCGCCAAGGCAGGCAAGCGCGTGGCGGTGGGCGGCAACCTCGGTACCCCGGCGCTGGACCTGTTGGCCGATGATGTCGAGCTGTACGTGCTGGAACTGTCCAGCTTCCAGCTGGAAACCACCGATCAGCTCAACGCCGAAGTGGCCACCGTGCTGAACATCAGCGAAGACCACATGGACCGCTACAGCGGCCTGCCGGCCTACCACCTGGCCAAGCACCGGATCTTCCGTGGTGCCCGCCAGGTCGTGGTCAACCGCCAGGATGCCCTGTCCCGGCCACTGCCGGTGGAAGGCCGCCCATGCTGGACCTTCGGTCTCAACCAACCGGATTTCAAGGCCTTCGGCCTGCGTGAAGTGGACGGCGAAAAATACCTGGCGTTCGAGTTCCAGGCGCTGATGCCGGCACGTGAGCTGAAGATTCGTGGCGCCCACAATCAGAGCAACGCCCTGGCGGCTCTGGCTCTGGGGCACGCTGCCGGCCTGCCGTTTGAACCGATGCTCGAGGCACTGCGCGAGTTCGGCGGCCTGGCCCACCGTTGCCAGTGGGTGCGCGAGCGCAACGGCGTGAACTGGTACGACGATTCCAAGGCCACCAACGTCGGTGCTGCCCTGGCCGCGATCGAAGGCCTGGGTTCCGACATCGAAGGCAAACTGGTGCTGATCGCCGGTGGCGACGGCAAGGGCGCCGACTTCGCCGCGTTGCGCGAGCCGGTCAAGCGCTTCTGCCGCGCCGTGGTGCTGCTTGGCCGTGATGCCGAGCGCCTGGCCGAAGCCCTGGGTGATGGTGTGCAACTGGTCCGCGTTAAGTCTCTCGACGAGGCCGTAAAGCAATGCGCCGAACTGTCCCGGGCGGGTGATGCCGTGCTGCTGTCGCCGGCGTGCGCCAGCCTCGACATGTTCAAGAATTTCGAAGAGCGCGGGCGCCTGTTCGCCCAGGCAGCGGGAGGCCTTGCATGATCTTTGGCATCCTCAAGCCCTATCCGTCGCCGCTGATCAGCGGCCGTGGCATCGACCTGGACTTCGCGATGCTCGCCGGCTGCCTGGCTTTGCTGGGCCTGGGCCTGGTGATGATCACCTCGGCGTCCTCGGAAGTGGCTGCGGTGCAGTCTGGCAACCCGCTTTACCACATGTTCCGCCACTTGGTGTACGTGTTCCTCGGCCTGGTCGCCTGTGGCGCCACCATGATGGTGCCGATCGCCACCTGGCAGCGCATGGGCTTCCTGATGCTGCTGGGGGCCTTCGGCCTGCTGGTGCTGGTGCTGGTGCCGGGTATCGGCCGCGAAGTGAACGGTTCCATGCGCTGGATCGGCTTCAGCTTCTTCAACGTGCAGCCTTCGGAAATTGCCAAGGTGTTCGTGGTCATCTACCTGGCCGGCTACCTGGTGCGCCGGCAGACCGAGGTACGCGAAACCTGGATGGGCTTCTTCAAGCCATTCATCGTGCTGCTGCCCATGGCTGCCCTGCTGCTGATGGAGCCGGACTTCGGTGCCACCGTGGTGATGATGGGTGCGGCGGCGGCCATGCTGTTCCTCGGCGGGGTGGGGCTGTTCCGCTTCAGCCTGATGGTGGTATTGGCGGTGGTCGCGGTGTTCGTCCTGGTACAGGCGCAGCCTTACCGGATGGCGCGCCTGATTACCTTTACCGACCCGTGGTCCGACCAGTTCGGCTCGGGCTACCAGCTGACCCAGGCGCTGATTGCCTTCGGCCGTGGCGAGTGGTTGGGCGTTGGCCTGGGCAACAGCGTGCAGAAGCAGTTCTACCTGCCTGAAGCGCACACCGACTTCGTGTTCTCGGTTCTGGCCGAAGAACTCGGCGTGGTCGGCTCGCTGCTGACTATCGCGCTGTTCGTATTCGTGACTGTGCGTGCCCTGTATATCGGCCTGTGGGCGGAAAAAGCCAAACAGTTCTTTGCCGCTTATGTTGCGTTCGGCCTGGCCTTCCTGTGGATCGGCCAGTTCCTGATCAACATCGGTGTGAACGTCGGCCTGCTGCCGACCAAGGGCCTGACCCTGCCGTTCCTCAGCTACGGGGGCAGCTCGCTGGTGATCTGCTGTGCCTGCGTGGGCCTGTTGCTGCGTATCGAGTGGGAAAGCCGTACGCACCTGGGCAGTGAGGAGCACGAATTCAGCGAAAGCGATTTTGCCGAGGAGACCAATCATGGCCGCTGACGGCAGGAACGTACTGATCATGGCGGGCGGCACCGGGGGCCACGTATTCCCGGCCCTGGCCTGCGCCCGTGAATTCCAGGCGCGCGGTTACAGCGTGCACTGGCTGGGCACCCCGCGTGGCATCGAGAACGAACTGGTGCCCCAGGCCGGCCTGCCGTTGCATCTGATCCAGGTCAGCGGCCTTCGCGGCAAGGGCAAGCTGTCGTTGCTCAAGGCGCCGTTCACCCTGGTCAAGGCCGTGCTGCAGGCGCGGCGTATCGTGCGTGAGCTCAAGCCGGTATGCGTGGTCGGCTTCGGTGGCTATGTGACCGGCCCAGGCGGCGTGGCCGCACGCCTGTGCAGCGTACCGCTGGTGATCCACGAGCAGAACGCCCGCGCCGGTACTACCAACCGCCTGCTGCTGCCGCTGGCTGCCCGCGTGTGCGAAGCCTTCCCGGCCACCTTCGCCGCCAGCGACAAACTGCGCACCACCGGCAATCCTGTGCGCCCGGAGCTGTTCATGGATGCCTTGCGCGCGCCGCTGGCCGAGCGCCGTGCGCGCCTGCTGGTGATGGGCGGCAGCCTGGGGGCGGAACCATTGAACAAATTGTTGCCTAAGGCCCTGTCCGAAGTGCCCCCCGCGCTGCGGCCAGAGGTATTCCACCAGGCCGGCAAGCAACACGCGCCGGCCACCGCCGAGCGTTATCGCGAGGCGGGCGTCGAGGCTCAGGTAGAGCCCTTCATCAAGGACATGGCCCAAGCCTATGGCTGGGCCGACATTGTGGTGTGCCGGGCCGGCGCCCTGACCGTCAGCGAGCTGGCGGCAGCGGGCCTGCCTTCGATGCTGGTGCCATTGCCCCACGCGATCGACGACCACCAGACCCACAACGCCCAATATCTGGCCCGGGAAGGCGCTGCCTTCCTGATGCCACAAGCGACAACTGGCGCAGCGCAGCTCGCTGAACGCCTGAACGAGGTGCTGATGCAACCCGAGAAACTCAACGTCATGGCAGGCACCGCACGGCGCCTGGCCAAACCTGCAGCAACCAGCACCGTGGTCGATATCTGCCTGGAGGTGGCCCATGGTTGAGAGCCAGAAAGCCATGCCCCAGCCAAAGATGGGCCGTATCCGCCGTATCCACTTCGTCGGTATCGGCGGCGTGGGCATGTGCGGCATTGCCGAAGTGTTGCTGAACCTGGGCTATGAAGTGTCCGGTTCCGACCTGAAGGCGTCGCCGGTCACCGAGCGTCTGGAGTCGTTCGGCGCCGAGATTTTCGTCGGCCACCGCGCTGAGAATGCCGCCACTGCCGATGTGCTGGTGGTTTCCAGCGCCATCAACCCAGCCAACCCGGAAGTCGCCACCGCCCTCGAGCGGCGCATTCCGGTGGTGCCGCGTGCCGAGATGCTCGCCGAGCTGATGCGCTATCGGCATGGCGTGGCCGTTGCCGGCACTCATGGCAAGACCACCACCACCAGCCTGCTGGCCTCGGTGTTCGCCGCCGGTGGCCTGGACCCGACCTTCGTCATCGGTGGCCGCCTGACCGCTGCCGGCACCAATGCCCAGCTGGGTACCAGCCGCTACCTGATTGCCGAAGCGGACGAGAGCGATGCCAGCTTCCTGCACCTGCAGCCGATGGTGGCCGTGGTCACCAACATCGACGCCGACCACATGGCGACCTACGAAGGTGACTTCAACAAGTTGAAGAAAACCTTTGTCGAATTCCTGCACAACCTGCCGTTCTACGGCCTGGCCGTTATGTGCCTGGACGACCCGGTGGTGCGCGAGATCCTGCCACAGGTCAAGCGCCCGACCGTGACCTATGGCTTCAGCGACGAGGCTGACGTCCGCGCCATCAACGTTCGCCAGATGGGCATGCAGACCCACTTCACCGTGCTGCGTCGTGATCGCGAGCCGCTGGAGGTGTCGGTGAACATGCCCGGTAACCACAACGTGCTCAACGCCTTGGCCACCATCGCCATCGCCACTGACGAAGGCATCACCGACGAAGCCATCGTCCAGGGCCTGTCCGGGTTTCAGGGCGTCGGCCGCCGCTTCCAGGTGTACGGCGAACTGCCGGTCGAAGGCGGCAGCGTGATGCTGGTCGACGACTACGGCCACCACCCGACCGAAGTGGCTGCGGTGATCCAGGCCGTGCGCGGCGGTTGGCCAAGCCGTCGCCTGGTGATCGTCTACCAGCCGCACCGCTACAGCCGTACCCGCGACCTGTACGACGATTTCGTCCAGGTGCTGGGCGATGCCAACGTGCTACTGCTGATGGAAGTCTACCCGGCTGGCGAAGAGCCGATCCCCGGCGCCGACAGCCGCCAGCTGTGCCACAGCATCCGCCAGCGCGGCAAGCTGGACCCGATCTACATCGAACGTGGTGTCGACCTTGCGCCGCTGGTCAAGCCACTGCTGCGCGCTGGCGACATCCTGATCTGCCAAGGTGCCGGTGATGTCGGCGGCCTGGCCCCTCAATTGATGAAAAGCCCGCTGTTCGCTGGCGCCAAGCAGGAGAAGTCGAAATGACCAGCGCCTACGACAAGCTGCACTCGACCCTGGACGTCAAGGCGTTCGGCCGCGTCGCGGTGCTGTACGGCGGCAAGAGCGCCGAGCGCGAAGTGTCGCTCAAGTCCGGTGCCGCAGTGATCGACGCGCTGACCACCGCCGGTGTCGACGTGGTCGCCATCGACGTGGGTGACGACCTGCTCGACCGCCTGCAAAGCGAGAAGATCGACCGCGCCTTCATCATCCTCCACGGTCGTGGCGGTGAAGACGGCAGCATGCAAGGCCTGCTCGAGTGCCTGGGCATCCCCTACACCGGCAGTGGCATCCTTGCCTCGGCACTGGCCATGGACAAGCTGCGCACCAAGCAGGTGTGGCAAAGCCTGGGTATTCCGACCCCGCGCCACGCGGTGCTGGCGAGCGAAAGCGATTGTTTGCAGGCCAGTACGGAACTGGGCTTCCCGCTTATCGTCAAACCCGCCCATGAAGGTTCCAGCATCGGCATGGCCAAGGTGAACAGCGCCCAGGAACTGGTCGCCGCCTGGCAGGACGCAGCTAAATACGATTCCCAGGTACTGGTGGAACAGTGGATCCACGGGCCGGAGTTCACCGTCGCGGTATTGCGCGGCCAGGTGCTGCCGCCGATCGCCCTGGGTACGCCGCACGTGTTCTACGACTACGACGCCAAGTACATCGCCAACGATACCCAGTACCGCATTCCGTGCGGCCTGGACAGCGTCAAGGAACAAGAACTGATCGACCTGACCGCGCGTGCCTGCGATGCCATCGGTATCGAAGGCTGGGGGCGGCTGGACGTGATGCAGGACGAGCAGGGCCGGTTCTGGCTGCTCGAAGTCAACACCGCACCCGGCATGACCGACCATAGCCTGGTGCCCATGGCGGCCCGCGCGGCCGGCCTGGACTTCCAGCAACTAGTGCTGGCAATCCTGGCCGAGAGCGTGGCGACGCGAGGTTAAAACCATGCAAGGCGCGATGATACGTCAGCAGCAACCCGTTACCGGCCGTAGTAAGCCGGTGCCGCGTGGTGCCAGCAGGCTGGTGGCCGACGAGCCCGTATCGGCGCGCCTGCCGCGGCCAAGCCTGGGTGGCCTCAAGCGCCTGTTGTGGCCAGTGCTGTTGGTGGCGGCCGGTTTTGGCGCCTACGAGGGCGCCATTCGCCTGATGCCATATGCCGACCGGCCGATCACCAAGATCGACGTGCAGGGCGACCTCAGCTACATCAGCCAGCAGTCGGTGCAGCAGCGTATCGCGCCCTACGTGGCAGCGAGCTTCTTCAGCGTCGACCTGCCGGCGATGCGCGCAGAACTCGAGCAGATGCCGTGGATCGCCCATGCAGAAGTGCGCCGGGTGTGGCCAGACGAGGTGGTGATCCGCCTGGAAGAACAGTTGCCGGTGGCGCGCTGGGGTGACGAAGCCTTGCTCAACAACCAGGGCCAGGCTTTCACCCCGCGCGAACTGGCCAACTACGAGCACCTGCCGCAGCTGGCCGGGCCGCAGCGTGCTCAGCAACAAGTCATGCAGCAGTATCAGGTATTGAGCCAGATGCTGCGCCCCCTGGGCTTTTCCATCGCTCGCCTGGAGCTGCGCGAGCGAGGCAGCTGGTTCCTGACCACGGGCGCGAGCAGCGCCGGGCCGGGCATCGAGCTGCTGCTGGGGCGCGACCATCTGGTGGAGAAGATGCGCCGTTTCATTGCCATTTACGACAAGACACTCAAAGACCAGATCACCACTATCGCCCGCATTGATCTGCGTTACTCCAACGGACTTGCCGTTGGTTGGCGGGAACCGATTGCACCGACGACGGCCCAACCCGCCGTTGCGAAGAATTAGAGAGAGGCAGGACCATGGCAAACGCGCATAGCGGCAAAATGATCGTCGGGCTGGACATCGGCACCTCCAAGGTGGTGGCGCTGGTGGGTGAAGTGGGCGAGGACGGCACCCTGGAAATCGTCGGGATTGGTACTCATCCGTCCCGCGGCCTGAAAAAAGGCGTGGTGGTGAACATCGAGTCCACCGTGCAGTCGATCCAGCGCGCCGTGGAAGAAGCGCAGCTGATGGCCGGCTGCCGTATCCACTCGGCCTTCGTCGGCGTGGCCGGCAACCACATCCGCAGCCTGAACTCCCACGGCATCGTCGCCATCCGCGACCGCGAAGTCAGCCTGGCCGACCTGGAGCGCGTACTCGACGCCGCCCAGGCCGTTGCCATCCCGGCCGACCAGCGCGTGCTGCACACCCTGCCGCAGGACTACGTGATCGACAACCAGGAAGGCGTGCGCGAGCCGCTGGGCATGTCTGGCGTACGTCTGGAAGCCAAGGTCCACGTGGTCACCTGCGCGGTAAACGCGGCGCAGAACATCGAGAAATGCGTACGCCGTTGCGGCCTGGAAATCGACGACATCATCCTCGAGCAGCTGGCCTCGGCCTACTCGGTGCTGACCGACGATGAAAAAGAGCTGGGCGTGTGTCTGGTGGACATCGGTGGTGGCACCACCGACATCGCCATCTTCACCGAGGGCGCGATCCGTCACACCGCGGTGATCCCGATTGCCGGCGACCAGGTGACCAACGACATCGCCATGGCCCTGCGTACCCCGACCCAGTACGCCGAAGAAATCAAGATCCGCTACGCCTGCGCCCTGGCCAAACTGGCTGGCGCCGGCGAGACCATCAAGGTGCCAAGCGTGGGTGATCGCCCACCGCGCGAGCTGTCGCGCCAGGCCCTGGCCGAGGTGGTGGAGCCACGCTATGACGAGCTCTTCACCCTGATCCAGGCCGAGCTGCGCCGCAGCGGCTACGAGGACCTGGTGCCGGCCGGCATCGTCCTCACCGGCGGCACCGCGAAGATGGAAGGCGCAGTGGAACTGGCCGAGGAGATCTTCCACATGCCGGTACGCCTGGGCGTACCGCACAGCGTTCGGGGGCTCAGCGACGTGGTTCGCAACCCGATCTATTCCACCGGCGTGGGCTTGCTCACCTACGGCCTGCAGAAGCAGACCGAAGACCTGCCCTTGACCGGTAACAGCAGCAACAACAGCTATGGCGATGAACCGAAGGCTCCAGTGCTTGAACGCTTCAAGCGCTGGGTCCAGGGCAATTTCTAAGTTTCAAAGCAGTAGTGGTAGGCGCGACAACTAGAGAACTGTAAGGAGAGGGAAAATGTTCGAGCTCGTAGACAACGTCCCGCAAAGCCCGGTCATCAAAGTGATCGGTGTTGGTGGTGGTGGCGGCAACGCCGTCAACCACATGGTCAAGAGCAGCATCGAAGGCGTGGAATTCATCTGCGCCAACACCGATGCCCAGGCGCTGAAGAACATCGGCGCGCGCACCATCCTGCAATTGGGCACTGGCGTGACCAAGGGCCTGGGTGCCGGTGCCAATCCGGAAGTCGGCCGCCAGGCCGCGCTGGAAGACCGTGAGCGCATCGCTGAAGTGCTGCAGGGCACCAACATGGTGTTCATCACCACCGGCATGGGCGGCGGTACCGGTACCGGTGCAGCGCCGATCATCGCCGAAGTGGCCAAGGAAATGGGCATTCTCACCGTTGCCGTGGTGACCCGTCCGTTCCCGTTCGAAGGCCGCAAGCGCATGCAGATCGCCGATGAAGGCATCCGCATGCTGGCCGAAAGCGTCGACTCGTTGATCACCATCCCCAACGAGAAGCTGCTGACCATCCTGGGCAAGGATGCCAGCCTGCTGTCCGCCTTCGCCAAGGCCGACGACGTACTGGCCGGTGCCGTGCGCGGTATCTCCGATATCATCAAGCGCCCGGGCATGATCAACGTCGACTTCGCCGACGTGCGTACCGTGATGGGTGAAATGGGCATGGCCATGATGGGTACTGGCTGTGCCAGCGGCCCGAACCGTGCGCGTGAAGCCACCGAGGCAGCGATCCGCAACCCGCTGCTGGAAGACGTCAACCTGCAGGGCGCCCGCGGCATCCTGGTGAACATCACCGCAGGCCCTGACCTGTCGCTGGGTGAGTACTCCGATGTGGGTAGCATCATCGAAGCCTTCGCCTCCGACCACGCCATGGTCAAGGTCGGCACCGTGATCGACCCGGACATGCGTGACGAGCTGCACGTGACCGTAGTGGCCACCGGCCTGGGCGCGCGCATCGAGAAGCCTGTGAAGGTGGTCGACAACACCCTGCAGACTGCCCAGCAGGTGTACGAGGCTTCCAACCCGGCGCCGGTTCGCCAGGAGCAGCCTGCGGTCAACTACCGTGACCTGGAGCGCCCGACCGTAATGCGCAACCAGGCCCATGCAGGTGCTGCTGCAGCCGCTAAACTGAACCCTCAGGATGACCTGGACTACCTCGATATCCCGGCATTCCTGCGTCGTCAGGCTGATTAATGGAATTTATCAGGGGTATAAAGGTGATTGGTATTCATCAAAGGTTGGGTCTGTTATCATCCCCAGCCTTTGTTGATACCTGTTCGCAATTTGCGCTGAAGCGGCCAATGCCATGATTAAACAACGCACCCTGAAGAATACCATCCGTGCCACAGGTGTCGGTCTGCACTCCGGGGAGAAGGTTTACCTGACCCTCAAGCCTGCACCTGTTGACACCGGCATCGTCTTCCGCCGCGCCGACCTCGACCCTGTGGTCGAAATCCCGGCGCGCGCGGCCAACGTCGGCGAGACAACCATGTCGACGACGCTGGTCAACGGTGACGTCAAGGTCGATACGGTCGAGCACCTGCTCTCCGCCATGGCGGGCCTGGGCATCGATAACGCCTACGTCGAGCTCTCCGCCTCGGAAGTGCCGATCATGGATGGCAGCGCCGGACCCTTTGTATTCCTGATTCAGTCTGCCGGCCTGGAAGAACAGGACGCAGCCAAGAAGTTCATCCGCATCCTGCGTGAGGTAACCGTGGAAGAGGGCGACAAGCGCGCCACTTTCCTGCCTTTCGACGGTTTCAAGGTGAGCTTCGAGATCGACTTCGATCATCCGGTGCTTCGCAACCGGACCCAGAGCGCGAGCGTCGACTTTTCCAGCACCTCGTTCGTGAAGGAAGTCAGCCGCGCGCGTACCTTCGGTTTCATGCGTGACATCGAGTACCTGCGCAAGCACAACCTTGCGCTGGGTGGCAGTGTCGAGAACGCCATCGTGGTCGATGAGGACGGCGTGCTCAACGAAGACGGTCTTCGTTACGAAGACGAATTCGTCAAGCACAAGATCCTCGACGCTATCGGCGACCTCTACCTGCTGGGCAACAGCCTGATTGGCGAGTTCAAGGGCTACAAGTCCGGCCACGCGCTGAACAACCAGCTGTTGCGCAAGCTGATTGCCGAAACCGATGCCTGGGAAGTGGTCACCTTCGAAGATGCCAGCACGGCACCGATCTCGTACATGCGCCCTGTTGCGGCCGTGTAAGTTCGAACACTCTCTAGTTCATTAAGGCCACCTTCGGGTGGCCTTTTTTATGGCTTGTCCCGGGCGTGGGCGGCCAATCGTTCCAGTGCTGCGCGCAGCTTGGGGTCAGTGATGCCCTCGGCGGTATCGCGCAGGCTCTCGGCTGCGTTATTGGACAGTTCTGCGGCATTGCCACCACGCTTGGCTGGCACCAGCGGTGGCTGGACCTTGTACAGGATGCGCCTGAGGTTGGCGAATGCCTCCATGGCCTGTAATGCAGACATCAAGCGTTTCTGCTGATAGCGCAGGCGGGTTGCCCAATGGCCGTCTGTCACCACCAGCAACAATGTGCCATCGCGCCACGACGCCACATGGCAATGCTCGCGGGCGGCCGGTTGCAGCTGGCTTTCCAGCAGGCGCTGCAGGTGCTCCAGGCGTTCGGCCTGGTTCAGCAGCAGGCGCAGCGGGCGGACCTGGCGGAGCAGGGCCGAGGGCGGCTGGGCGGGGGAGGGTTTGTAGGCCATGGGTATGTGCATGAGGTTACAAGATCGGCAGTTTAACACCTCTTGTGGCCTGCACCGGCCTCTTCGCGGGCTTGCCCGCTCCCACAGGTATTACGCAACACTTGAGACCTGTGGTGATCCTGTGGGAGCGGGCAAGCCCGCGAAGAGGCCGGCACAGGCAACCAAGGACAAGACTCATTCTCGATACGTTTCATCTTCCCGAACCTTGAACTCAGGGAAAATGCCCCTATCTAAAACAAGCCCCCGCCAAAACGCTGTCCAAGCATCGTGGAAATCCACCACTTTCCTCACCATCGTTTCCGGGTAGAATGCTCGTTCGCATGCGGCCTCAGGGCTGCACGGGCGACTCATGGGGCCGCCCTCCATCCCTACGTGTGGAAGATCCTGCCGATATGTTTGCGCCTTTGTTAAAGAAACTTTTTGGAAGCAAGAACGAGCGTGAAGTCAAACGCATGCTCAAGACGGTGAACATCGTCAATGCTCTCGAAGAGAAGATGGTGGCCCTCTCCGACGAGCAACTGCGGGGCAAGACCGCAGAGTTCAAGGAGCGCCTGGCCAAAGGCGAGACACTGGACCAGTTGCTGCCTGAAGCCTTCGCCGTGGCCCGTGAGGCCGGCAAGCGCGTGATGGGCATGCGCCACTTCGACGTGCAGCTGATCGGTGGCATGACCCTGCACGAGGGCATGATCGCAGAAATGCGTACCGGTGAAGGCAAGACCTTGGTCGGTACCCTGGCCGTGTACCTCAACGCATTGTCCGGCAAGGGCGTGCACGTGGTCACCGTCAACGACTACCTGGCCCGCCGCGACGCCAACTGGATGCGCCCGCTGTACGAGTTCCTTGGCCTGTCGGTCGGCATCGTCTCGGCCTTCCAGCCGCCGGAAGAAAAGCGTGCCGCCTACGCGTCCGACATCACCTACGGCACCAACAACGAATTCGGTTTCGACTACCTGCGCGACAACATGGCGTTCAGCCAGGAAGAGAAGTTCCAGCGTGAACTGAACTTCGCCGTGATCGACGAAGTCGACTCCATCCTCATCGACGAAGCGCGTACCCCGCTGATCATTTCCGGCCAGGCCGAGGACAGCTCCAAGCTGTACATCGAGATCAACCGTCTGATCCCGCGCCTTACCCAGCACATCGAGGAAGTGGAAGGCCAGGTCACCCAGGAAGGCCACTTCACCATTGACGAAAAGAGCCGTCAGGTCGAGCTGAACGAAGCCGGTCACCAGTTCATCGAAGAGATGCTCACCCAGTCCGGTCTGCTGGCCGAGGGCGAGAGCCTGTATTCGGCGCATAACCTGAGCCTGCTGACCCACGTCTATGCTGGCCTGCGCGCGCACAAGCTGTTCCACCGCAACATCGAGTACATCGTCCAGGACGGCCAGGTCCTGCTGATCGACGAGCACACCGGCCGTACCATGCCGGGCCGCCGTCTGTCCGAAGGCCTGCACCAGGCCATCGAAGCCAAAGAGAACCTGAACATCCAGGCCGAGAGTCAGACCCTGGCTTCGACTACCTTCCAGAACTACTTCCGCCTGTACACCAAGCTGTCCGGCATGACCGGTACCGCTGACACCGAAGCGTTCGAGTTCCAGTCGATCTATGGTCTCAACGTGATGGTCATTCCGCCGAACAAACCGTTGGCACGTAAAGACTTCAACGACCTGGTGTACCTGACCGCCGACGAGAAATACGCCGCGATCATCGCCGACATCAAAGAAAGCATGAAGCAGGGTCGCCCGGTGCTGGTGGGTACTGCGACCATCGAAACCTCCGAGCACATGTCCAACCTCCTGAAGAAGGAAGGTATCGACCATAAGGTGCTCAACGCCAAGTACCACGAGAAGGAAGCCGAGATCATCGCGCAAGCCGGTGCGCCAGGTGCCCTGACCATCGCCACCAACATGGCCGGCCGTGGTACCGACATCCTGCTGGGCGGTAACTGGGAAGCCGAAGTGGCAGCCCTGGAAAACCCGACCGCCGAGCAGATCGCCCAGATCAAGGCCGACTGGCAGAAGCGTCACCAGCAGGTGATCGAGTCGGGTGGCCTGCACGTGATCGCTTCCGAGCGCCATGAATCGCGCCGTATCGACAACCAGCTGCGTGGCCGTTCCGGCCGTCAGGGCGACCCGGGCTCCAGCCGCTTCTACCTGTCGCTGGAAGACAGCCTGATGCGTATCTTCGCCTCTGACCGGGTGAAGAACTTCATGAAGGCGCTGGGCATGCAGTCCGGCGAGGCCATCGAGCACCGCATGGTCACCAACGCCATCGAGAAGGCCCAGCGCAAGGTCGAAGGCCGCAACTTCGACATCCGCAAGCAGTTGCTGGAATACGACGACGTGGCCAACGAGCAGCGCAAGGTGATCTACCACATGCGCAACAGCCTGCTGGCCGCCGAGAACATCGGCGACACCATCGTCGAATTCCGCAAGGAAGTACTGGACGCTACCATCAGCCAGCACATTCCGCCGCAGTCGCTGCCCGAGCAGTGGGACGTGGCCGGCCTGGAGGCTTCGCTGGCCAGCGATTTCGCCATGAAGCTGCCGATCCAGCAGTGGCTCGACGAGGACGATCACCTCTACGAAGAGACCCTGCGCGAGAAGCTGCTGAACGAAATCACCACCGCGTACACCGAGAAGGAAGACCAGGCCGGTATCGAAGCCCTGCGTACCTTCGAGAAGCAGATCCTGCTGCGTGTGCTGGATGACCTGTGGAAAGACCACCTGTCGACCATGGACCACCTGCGTCACGGTATCCACCTGCGTGGTTATGCGCAGAAGAACCCGAAGCAGGAGTACAAGCGCGAATCCTTCAGCCTGTTCCAGGAGCTGCTCGAGTCGATCAAGCGCGACACCATCCGCGTGCTGTCGCACGTTCAGGTACGCCGCGAAGACCCGGTCGAAGAGGAAGCACGCCTGCGCCGCGAGGCCGAGGAACTGGCCAGCCGCATGCAGTTCCAGCATGCCGCTGCTCCGGGCCTGGAAAGCGAGCAACTGAACGAGGAGGGCGCCGAAGTGGCCGTTGCCTCGGCACCGGTGCGCAACGAGCAGAAGCTGGGCCGCAACGAGCCGTGCTGGTGTGGTTCGGGCAAGAAGTTCAAGCATTGCCACGGGCAGATCGAGTGATCTGACCAAGCTGTTGTAACCTGAAACATCCGGGGCCGCTTTGCGGCCCATTCGCGGCACAAGGCCGCTCCTACAGGGACCGCGCCCGCCCCAATGGTTGCGATGTCCTTGTAGGAGCGGCCTTGTGCCGCGAATGGGGCGCGAAGCGGCCCCGCTCTTCCATCACCTGTTCACCGTATTTTCTAGGAGCGCTCTAATGGCTGTTGGTCTTGGTCCTTTGCCCACCCTGCACCCGGTTCCGGGTTTTGAACTCGGCATCGCTTCTGCCGGCATCAAGCGCCCGGGGCGCAAGGATGTGGTGGTCATGCGCTGCGCCGAAGGCTCCAGCGTGGCTGGCGTGTTCACCCTCAACGCCTTCTGCGCAGCGCCGGTGATCCTGTCCAAGCAGCGTGTGCAGGGCACCGTGCGCTATCTGCTGACCAACACTGGTAACGCCAACGCCGGCACCGGCGCGCCAGGCCTGGCCGCCGCCGAGCGCACCTGCGCCAAGCTGGCCGAACTGGCCGGCGTACCGGCCGAGTCGGTACTGCCATTCTCCACCGGCGTGATCGGCGAGCCGCTGCCGGTCGAGAAGATCGAAGGCGCACTGCAGGCCGCCCTCGACAACCTGTCGGAAAACCACTGGGCTGAAGCTGCCACCGGCATCATGACCACCGACACCCTGCCCAAGGGGGCCAGCCGCCAGTTCCAGTACGATGGCGTGACGGTTACCGTCACCGGCATCAGCAAGGGTGCAGGGATGATCCGCCCGAACATGGCCACCATGCTCGGCTACATCGCCACCGACGCCAAGGTTGCCCCGGCGGTGCTCAAGGACCTGATGCTGGACGGCGCCAACAAGTCGTTCAACCGCATCACCATCGATGGCGACACCTCGACCAACGACTGCTGCATGCTGATTGCCACTGGCAAGGCCAACCTGCCGGAAGTCACCGAAGCCAGCGGCGCACTGTTCGAAGCGCTGAAGAAGGCAGTGTTCGAAGTGTGCATGGAAGTGGCCCAGGCCATCGTCCGTGACGGCGAAGGCGCCACCAAGTTCGTTACCGTGCAGGTCAACGGCGGTGGCAACCACCAGGAATGCCTGGACGTCGGCTACGCCGTGGCCCACTCGCCGCTGATCAAGACTGCGCTGTTTGCCTCCGACCCCAACTGGGGCCGTATCCTCGCCGCCGTCGGCCGTGCCGGCGTACCGGAGCTGGACGTGAGCCTGATCGATGTGTACCTGGACAGCGTGTGCATTGCCAGCAAAGGCGGCCGTAGCCCGAGCTACACCGAAGACCAGGGTGCCAAGGTAATGGCCCAGGAAGAGATCACCATCCGTATCGAGCTGGGCCGTGGCCAGTGCAGCGAAACCATCTGGACCACCGACCTGTCCCACGAGTACGTGAAGATCAACGCCGAGTACCGTACCTGATGTAATTGGGGCCGCTTTGCGGCCCATCGTGAAACAAGGCCGCTCCCACAAGCACCTGCTTACACTGCCCCATGTGGGAGCGGCCTTGTGTCGCGAAAGGGCTGCAGAGCAGCCCCAGAATTCCCAAACGATGGAGCCGAACCATGAGCTATCACCTGATCATCGGCGACAAGCTGTATTCCTCCTGGTCGCTGCGTGGCGCCCTGGCCCTCGAGCTGGCTGGCGTGCCTTACGAAGAAACACTGATCAAGCTGAACCAGCCTGACACCCGTCAGCGCATCCTCGCTTTCTCGGCTACCGGCAAGGTACCGCTGCTCAAGACAGAGCACGGTGTGATCGCCGACTCGCTGGCCATTGCCGAATACCTCAACGAACGCCACCCCGACGCGCAGCTGTGGCCTGCCGACGTGGCGGCCCGGGCCCAGGCCCGTTCGGCCTGCGCGCAGATGCACAGCGGCTTCTTCGCCCTGCGAGGCGCGATGCCGTTCGACCTGTCGCGCGACCAGGCGCTGGACAGCTTGCCGCTGGAGGTTCAAATCGATATCGACCGTGTCGTTGCACTGTGGTCGGAATGTCGCCTTGCGGCCAAGGACAGCGGCCCGTTCCTGTTCGGCAGGCCGAGCCTGGCTGATGCCTTCTTCGCCCCGGTGGCGGTGCGCCTGCGCACCTACCGTGTGGAAGTGCCTGCAGAGGCAGCGGCTTATATCGAAACCATTTATCAGTGGCCAGCCTTCCAGGCCTGGCAAAAGGCTGGCCTGGCGGAGCGTGAAGGGTGAAACGGATTCATGTTGTAGCTGCTGTCATTCGCGGTACTGACGGCCGTATTCTGATCGCGCGGCGCGCCGATACCCAGCACCAGGGCGGTCTGTGGGAATTCCCGGGCGGCAAGGTAGAAGAGGGTGAGGGCGTCGAGGCGGCGCTGGCCCGCGAGCTGCGCGAGGAGCTTGGCATCGAGGTGAGCCGTTCGCGCGCGCTGATCAAGGTCAGCCACGACTACCCGGACAAGCAGGTGCTGCTGGACGTGCGCGAAGTCGAGGCGTTCACTGGAGAGCCGCATGGAGCCGAGGGCCAGCCGCTGGAATGGGTTGCCCCACGTGATTTGCCCCAGTACGAATTCCCCGAGGCCAATAAGCCGATCGTTGCAGCCGCGCGCCTGCCGGACCAGTACCTGATCACCCCCGATGGCCTGGAAGTGCCGCAGATGCTCAAGGGCATCCAGAAGGCAGTGGCCAGTGGCATTCGCCTGATCCAGTTGCGTGCCCCGGACATGTACGATCCCAAGTATCGTGATGTGGCGGTGGATGCGGTCGGCCTTTGCGCGGGCAAGGCGCAGCTGATGCTCAAGGGGCCGCTGGAGTGGCTGGGTGACTTCCCAGCCGCGGGTTGGCACCTGACGGCTGCACAACTGCGCAAGTATGCCGCCAACGGCCGGCCGTTCCCCAAGGAGCGCTGGCTGGCGGCGTCCTGCCACAGTGCCGAAGAGCTGACGCTGGCGGAGCAGATGGGCGTGGACTTCGTCACCTTGTCGCCGGTGCAGGCGACCCGGACGCACCCTGAGGCGGTGCCGCTGGGGTGGGACGAGGCGCAACGTTTGATTGCCGGGTTCAACAAGCCGGTCTACCTGTTGGGTGGGGTAGGGCCGGGTGAGCGCGAGCAGGCCTGGGAAGCAGGGGCGCAGGGTGTGGCCGGGATCCGGGCGTTCTGGCCTGAGATCTGAGCCGCCTGAAATTGGGGCCGCTTTGCGGCCCAGGGGGGGGGAAAAAAACACCAAAAAAAAAAAAAAAAAAAGGAACCGGGGGGAATGGATTGTCC